>WTGT01000039.1 GCA_011523445.1 Paracoccaceae bacterium | reverse complement strand
CATTAATATAATCCAAATCAGTATTGTTAATTTTTGCCTTGTTCAGAGCCATTTCCATGGCTCTCAAGCCACCACTTCCATCCTCGGATGGAGCTGTGATATGATACGCATCGCCAGACAGGCCATAACCGGTGATCTCGGCATAAATCCTGGCACCTCGCTTTTTGGCGTGTTCCAACTCTTCCAGGACTACAATACCGGCACCTTCACCCATGACAAATCCATCCCTGTCAGTATCAAAGGGACGACTGGCCCTTTCAGGTTGTTCACGCCACTGGGTTGAAAGTGCCTTACAGGCATTAAAGCCGGCTATGCCTATCTCACAAATCGGGCTTTCAGAACCTCCTGCTATCATCACATCGGCCTCGTCGGCCATGATGATTTTTGCTGCATCCCCCAAGGCATGAGCACCTGTCGCACATGCAGTTACAGTAGACTGATTAGGCCCCTTGAAATCATATCGAATGGACACCTGACCGGAGGCGAGGTTAATAAGTGAACCGGGAATGAAAAAAGGCGAAATCCTTCGTGGTCCCTTCTCCTTGAGTTGGAGAGTGGTATCAGCAATGGTTGAAAGTCCACCAATTCCAGATCCGATCAAGACCCCGGCACGATATTGTTCCTCTTCACTGGACGGTTTCCAACCTGCATCTTCCATGGCTTGGTCAGAAGCAACCATGGAATACAAAATGAAATCATCAATTTTCCTTCTATCCCTGGCAGGCATCCAATCGTCCGGGTTAAAACTCTCTCGTTTGGACCTGAAGGAATTTCACAAGCATAATTTGTGATGAGATGGGATGCATCAAACTTGGTAATGGTCTTACAGGCTCCCTGACCATCCAGCAGATTTTTCCAGGTGGTTTCTACTCCACAACCCAGAGGTGTGACCACTCCCAAACCTGTAACAACGACTCTTCTAACCACTCTTCAGACCCCAATTCTTGTTTTGCTTTGAAATTTATGGAAATAAATGATTACTTCCACTAGATGGCATTCAGCACATCTTCCAATTCGAAGGTCTTGTTGTAAAGTCCTGTTCCAACAATTGCACCCTCAACATTGGGTATTTTGGACAATTTTTCAATGATGCTTACCCTTCTCATTACACCGCTGGCAATTATTGGACTACTGGAAATTCCTGCAAGGTAAGTCAACTGTTCAAAGGTACTGTCCCAATCCTCTATATTTGCATCAATATCAGTAATGATAATACCAGCGAGAGGAATTCGATAATAAGCCCTGATAAAATCTTCTGGTTCAATTGGACCTGCTTCTTTCCAACCGTGAATCATCACCTTGCCTTGCCAGATATCCAAGGCAATAACGATTTGATCCGGATGCAACTTGGCAATTTCCTTGACCAAATCCGGATTGAGTACGGCCAAGGTTCCAACAACTACCCGGCCGGCCCCTGCATCTATCCACTCTTCAGCATGCAGGGCGGATCTTACTCCACCTCCATATTGAACAGGTATTTTGGCTTGTCTTATGATTTTGAGTACCAGATCCTTGTTTTTATCAGATCCAGCTATGGCATCAAAATCTGTAACATGCATCCAGGAAGCACCGGCATGTAAAAATTCCTTGGCTTTTTCAACCGGATCTACATGCCAAACAACGGGTCTGTCAGTATCGCCTCGCTCAAGACTTACACAAACCCGATCCATTAATTGAATCGTTGGGAAAATCAACATTAAGTAATCCTCGTTTAGAACAAGAAAAAAACGTAATCTCCCTTTTTACCCCATTCCTTACGCCAAATTCTTATTTTAATATTATTATTGGTAACCACCCAACCTTTATGCTTGGGCCTTTTTGATAAAATTGACGGCATCCTCAAAAGTATTGATGCCCTCGGCATCTTCATCCTTGATTTCAACTTCGAATTCTTCTTCGAAGGCCATTACCAATTCAACCGTGTCCAAACTGTCTGCACCGAGATCCTGAATAAATGAAGCTGAAGGAACTACCGCTTCCTCATCCACTCCCAAGTGGTCCACTACAATTGCTCGAACACGAGATTCAATATCATCCATGTTTTACTCCTATTCTAAATAAATCCTACTTAGCCTTCACTATGCTTTCAAAATGAAAATAATTTATGAAACCAAACAAATATTAAATTCAAGGGATTTACTTGTCCAAATAAAATATGTTTATTTGCATAAGTTCGTTAATCTAGTCCATTTCCCTGAAATTAATAATTTTCTATATCATAGCAAGTCCGCCATTTACGTGCAAGGATTGACCTGTAATATACGAAGCTTGCTCTGATGCCAAAAACAGTACCGGATATGATATATCCTCAGGCTGTCCCATTTTTTGCATGGGAATGTTACCCAAAAGCATTTTCTTTCTATCCTCGGACAGTTTATTGGTCATTTCAGTCTCAATAAACCCCGGGGCAAGACAATTGACGGTAATTCCTCGGTTGGCAACTTCCTGTGCCAGTGATTTGGAAAATCCGAGCAATCCAGCCTTGGCAGCAGCATAATTTGCTTGCCCCGGATTGCCAGTTGAACCAACAACAGATGTTATATTGATGATCCTTCCCCACCGCTTCTTGAGCATGTTTCGCAATAGCCCCTTCGTGAGCACCATAACCGCTTTCAGGTTTATATCCAGAACAGCTTGCCAGTCCTGTTCATCCATTCTCAGCAACAATCCATCCCGGGTAATTCCGGCATTATTGATCAGAATATCGATTCCACCATCAAGACTGGATACCTGTGAAACCAAACCCGTTATGTCCTCCGAGTTTCCAAGGTTACATGGAATGGTGACAATTTTCCCATGAGTACCAAGCTTTGATTCCATCTCTGCCAGTTTCTCTACCCTTGTACCCGTGACAACCACCTCAGCACCGGCATTTAGCAATGCAATTGTTATGGCCTCACCAATTCCTCCGGTGGCCCCAGTTACCAAAGCTCGTTTATTAGTAAGATCTATTTTCATTTTACTCCATCCTTTCCAGGGCTGACTTTACCTGTTGGGAATTACCTATTGGAACGCATTTGATATTTCTGTCGATTCTTCGGACCAAACCAGTAAGAACATTGCCAGATCCAAGTTCAAAGGCGTTGCTGATCTGTTTTTGGGACAAATGATTGATTGATTCATGCCATCTTACAGTAGCTGTAACCTGCTTGACCAAATTGCTCCTGATGTCATCGGAATTGATTACGGGTTCAGCTGTAACATTTGCAATAATGGGTACGAAAGGGTTCTTGATTTCAGTTTTTTCAAGAGCTTCTTTCATCTGTTCGGCTGCCGGATTCATCAATTGGCAATGAAAAGGGGCTGATACAATAAGTTCAACCACCCGTCTAGCTCCCTTTTCAGTCGCAATTTCCATTGCCTTGTTTACCGATTCAATACTCCCGGATACAACAATCTGCTTTGGGTCATTGTCATTGGCTATATCACAAACACCTGATTCTGAAGCCAATTCGGCAATTTCCTTCACGACACTTACTTCGAGCCCCAAAATCGCAGCCATCTTGCCTTCGCCGACTTTGACGGCCTCTTGCATGGCCTCTCCTCGCAGTCGTAACAATCTGGCTGTATCTTCCAGCGAGATAGCACCAGCAGCACACAAGGCAGAATATTCACCCAAACTGTGTCCAGCCATATATGCTATTGAAGTCAACGGAAAGCCTTCCGCCAGTAATGCTCTATAGGCCGCCACGGATGCTGCCATTAAAGCAGGTTGAACATTCCTGGTCAAGGTTAATTCTTCAATTTCCCCTTGCCAAATCAAGTCGGAGAGCTTTTCCCCCAAGGCTTCATCAACAATATCAAATACCTGTTTGGACGCGGAATAGTTTTCGGCTAAATCTTTCCCCATACCAATTGCTTGAGAACCTTGTCCAGGAAACAACAATGCTGACTTCACTATTTTTCTCCTAAATTCAACTCAAACCCTTATTAGGTGTTGTAAAATCTAACCTCAATCCCACTTAAAGAAAATTAAGTTGGATAGTTCCTCTGGTAATTCAACCCCGAGGATTCCACCTTGCAAATTTATATCAGAATTACTAGTTTGTAGCGTTCCGATATGCAGTGGCATGAGGAGTCTGCATTTGAGAATACAAAATTTTTTTTTGAGGTTATAAATGGCCCTATATGAACAGGTCTGCATTGCTAGACAAGAATTGTCAAGCACCCAGGTAGAGAGACTCTCCGAGGATATTGAAGGCATACTGTCTGACAAGGGAGGTTCTGTCCTTTACAAAGAATATTGGGGTGCCCGAAAACTAGCATATGCGATAAAGAAAAACCGTCGAGGGCATTATTTGTTTTTCCGCTTGGATTCACCCCCAGAGGCAGTAATCGAGCTCGAAAGAAGATTGCGGCTGAATGAAGACATTCTACGTTACC
>WTGT01000022.1 GCA_011523445.1 Paracoccaceae bacterium | reverse complement strand
ATGTTATGGCGCTTGTTAGATTTGTTAATTGTGTTTTTGCCTGGATCGAGGAAAAAACTTCAGATTGGTTTTTATCATCCCTGGCAAGGCTTTACTTTGCAGGTATCCTTCTTGTCTACTATTTCAAATCGGCTCTAACCAAATTTGGTGATGGAATATTCTCTTTCAGTGCCGGTGCTTACGTACAGATATTCCCAAAAACCATGGAAAGTGTGGGATACAATGAAGCAGAACTTGGCTTTTTCTATGATCTGGTGGTATTTCTTGGAACCTATGCCGAAATAATTCTGCCCTTGCTCATCGTCGTTGGCCTGTTGACCAAATTGGCAGCTGTCGGGATGATCGGATTTGTTATTGTCCAGAGTATTGTTGATATCACTGGTCACGGATTGTCCGGCAAGAGTGTTGGTGGTTGGTTTGATGGTCCCCCCGATGCCATCATTTTTGACCAAAGGGCATTATGGGTCTTTCTGTTGATTGTGATTTTCCTGAAAGGGGCAGGGCCGATTTCTGTAGACCGAATGCTGGTAAAATGGAATATTCTACCTAAGAATTTTGCTTGATTTGTGTAGTTATGTATATAAGCTAATATTGTATTATAGCTCCCAAACTAAAGCTACTTAATGGGATATCCAACTCAAAATTCAGGTACCTAGATCAAGAAAGCGTTTTACCCAGATTTTCTTCTATCTTATCCAAAAAACCTTCGGTAGTTAGCCAACTCTGATTGGGACCAACCAGCAATGCCAGATCTTTAGTCATGTAACCGCTTTCAACCGTGTCAATAACGGTTTTTTCCAAGGTCTTGGCAAATTTCTCCAACTGCTTGTTTTCATCCAGTTTGGCACGATGCAACAAACCTCCAGTCCAGGCAAAAATGGAAGCTATGGAATTCGTGGAAGTCGGTTGTCCAGCCTGATGTTGTCTATAATGCCGGGTTACCGTACCATGGGCAGCTTCTGATTCTACGATCTTGCCATCCGGTGTCATCAATTTGGATGCCATTAATCCAAGAGACCCATAACCCTGTGCTACGGTGTCCGATTGAACATCTCCATCATAATTCTTGCAAGCCCATACAAAGCCACCACTCCATTTGAGGGCAGCAGCTACCATATCATCAATGAGCCTGTGCTCATAAAAGATATTGGCTTCCTTGAAACGATCCTCAAACTCGGTTTCATAGATTTCCTGGAAAATATCCTTGAAACGACCGTCATAGACCTTCATGATGGTGTTTTTAGTTGACAAATATACTGGCCATCCGAGAGACAAACCATAATTCAGTGAGGCTCTGGCAAAGTCCCTGATTGACTCATCAAGATTGTACATACCCATAACCACACCTGAAGAGGGTGATTGGAACACTTCCTTCTCGATTACCTGACCATCATCACCCTCGAACTTCATGGTTATCTTACCTGCACCGGGGAAGCGAAAATCGGTAGCTCGATATTGATCTCCAAAGGCATGTCGACCAATGACTATTGGACGGGTCCAACCAGGAACCAACCTTGGAATGTTTTCACAGATTATGGGGCTTCGGAATACAACGCCCCCTAGGATATTCCTGATAGTTCCATTGGGAGATCTGTACATCCTCTTGAGGTTGAATTCCTCGACACGTGCTTCATCCGGGGTAATTGTTGCACATTTTACTCCAACCCCGACCTCTCTGATTTTATTTGCTGCATCAATCGTAATCTGGTCATCGGTCCGATCTCTTTCCTCAATTCCAAGATCATAATAAAGCAGATCGATATCCAGGTAACTCCTGATGAGCTTGTTTCGGATCTTTTCCCAAATGATCCGTGTCATTTCATCACCATCAATTTCAACGATTGGATTATCAACTTTTATACGTGTCACCGTTCCTCCTTGAGCCTTTCAAGCAAAATTCAAATTGAGTTTATTTTCCGATAATTAATAAACCATTGAAATTAGTTATTTTCAAAGCTTCTTATTGCCATTACGATTTCGGACTGAAATACCCTTTTCTGATTTGAATTACTCACTGAAATTATCAGCGGTATATTTCGAGCCATTTGGGTATTCCTCTTGGTTAGATGAAAAAATATAATACTTTATTCAGTGTTTATGATTGAAAAAAGGTAAAATCATTTACCTGATTCAATTGTGATCAACCAAAAATTTAGTGCTTTTGTAATTATTATCAATGACCTAATGACCTCTACAGACCTTTCCATTCCTGAATTGCGACATCCGGAAAAAGCACATAGAAAATCCAATCCAATAATGAGAAAACCCAATTGGATTAGGGTTAAGGCGCCAACTTCGGAGGGTTACCGAAGAACTAGGGATATACTTCGGGACAACAAGCTTGTCACGGTTTGTGAAGAGGCCTCCTGTCCTAATGTTGGGGAATGTTGGAGCAAGAGTCATGCAACATTCATGATCATGGGGGAAATCTGTACGAGAGGTTGCACCTTTTGCAATGTTGCTACCGGAAAACCATCTGATTTGGACCCGTTTGAGCCAGGCCGGGTGTCCAACGCTGTTCATAAACTTGGATTGAGGCATGTGGTCGTAACAAGTGTTGACCGGGATGATCTGACGGATGGAGGAGCTGAGCATTTTGCTATGACCATAAGGTCAATAAAGCACAAAAATCCTGATACAACCGTGGAAATATTGACACCTGATTTCCTCAGGTGTGAACCATCTGCCCTGGAAATGGTTGTCAATGCTTCACCTGATATTTTCAACCATAACCTAGAAACCGTACCCTCCCTTTATCCTACGGTTCGACCTGGGGCACGTTACTTCCATTCACTACAGCTGCTTTACAGGGCCAAGGAATTATCCCCGAAATTATTTACAAAATCTGGCATCATGGTTGGATTGGGTGAAGAAAAGAACGAGGTGATCCAAGTAATGGATGATTTGAGGTCTGCGAATGTGGACTTCATTACCATTGGTCAATATCTCCAACCTACACCAAAGCATCACCCCATTAGGAAATTCGTGACTCCCGAAGAATTCAAGACCTATGAAAAAATGGCCTATGGCAAAGGCTTCCTGATGGTATCTGCAAGCCCCTTGACGAGATCAAGTTATCATGCCGAAGAAGATTTTGTTCGACTTCGGCAAGCAAGGAACAGGCAGACACAAGGTTTAAATTAAATCCAACATCTGCTAATAGGGAGGTCAAATTTGAAGGAGCAAGCCGAGTAATCCCAAATGCCGAAGTACAGTGAAACAAGAAAATTACCATTTTCTGATCAGCAAATGTATGACCTGGTTGCAGATATCGAATCCTATCCCGAATTCATACCTTGGTGTACCGGTACGCGTATCCGGTCTATTAAGGAGGAAGGTGAAAAAACAATTGTCGACGCCGACCTTTTGATTACTTTTAAGATTTTTCATGAAAGGTTCCGATCGATAGTTGAATTTCTCCCCGATACCCGTAAAATCAACATAAGATATCTTGAAGGCCCCTTGAAGTATCTGGAAAGCCAATGGTTGTTTACAGTAGAAGGTTCAGGGTGCATTGTTGAATACCAAGTGGAATTTGAATTCAAATCCAAATTGTTCCAGAAAATTGCCGGGTTCATTTTTCAGGAGGCCTTGCAGAAAATAGTCGCTTCGTTTGAGAAAAGGGCAATGGACATATATCAATAACCCAGAAACCACCAAGATAATTCATTCTGAAATACCCAATACAAATTGAAAATAAGGAGGAAAATAAATGCGGTTAAGTACCAAGGGCAGATATGCCATGGTTGCCATGACCGCTCTGGCATTGGCTGAGAATGGAGGTTACACCAATCTAGTGAATATTTCCAAGCAGCAGAACATCTCGATAACCTACCTTGAACAACTTTTCATGAAACTCAAAAAAGCCAATCTAATAACCGCTTCCAGAGGCCCAAGTGGTGGATATAAATTAGCAAAGTCACCAGATGAAATCAGAATTTTACGGATATTGGAAGCAGTTGAAGAGCCAATGAATGCGCTTGAGACGGGGGCTGGTGTTTCGGGGGGCAGTTCAGGTACCAAGGCACAATCCCTGGCCAACAGGTTGTGGGAAGGCCTTTCTGCCCAAGTTTACGTTTACCTTCATGGTATAAGGCTGTCGGATATAATCAACAACGATTTGGCTCCATGTCCTGCTGTACCTGACATACTCAACATTTACGATTCCAATGAGCACAAGGACCTATCTTGACTGGAATGCTACCTCGCCAATAAGGAAGGTAGTAAAAAAAACCATCAGCGAGGCCCTTGATTCCTGGGGCAATCCCTCAGCAATTTACCAGGAAGGCAGGGTTGCCAAGGCTCTGATAGAGCAGGCTAGGGTATCAATTGGATCAATATGCGGTTTTCCTCCAGAGGATATAATCTTTACTTCAGGTGCTACAGAAGG
>WTGT01000007.1 GCA_011523445.1 Paracoccaceae bacterium | reverse complement strand
AAAGAACAACGAATGCCAAGGAGCGGTTTTTACCACTATAAGGGTTTGTCAACCTAAATATATAATTCTCTTAAAAATCATTACAGAAGGACTGCTGCAGCGAGTCCAAGAAAGGCAAAAAAGCCGATTACATCGGTTACTGTCGTTACAAAAACACTGGAAGCAACCGCCGGGTCAATATCAACTTTTTCCAGGACCAGTGGGATCAATATTCCTGAAAGGCCTGCCACCACCATATTTACGACCATGGCCAGACCTAGAACGATACCGAGAATTGTATCACCAAACCAAAAATACCCTACCCCACCGACGATCAAGGCAAACATGATGCCGTTTATCAATCCTACCCAAAACTCTCTTCTTATGACCCTGAAAGAATTCAAGCCGGTCAAGTCCTTGGTTGCCAGAGCCCTTACGGCAACAGTCAGGGATTGTGTCCCTGCATTACCGCCCATGGAGGCAACGATCGGCATCAGAACCGCTAGGGCAACAATGGCTTCTATTGTTTCAGTGAATTGAGCAATAACCATTGAGGCCAATATTGCCGTTACCAGATTGATCAACAACCAAGGCAGTCTTTGTCTGGTAATGCCAAATACCCTGTCGGTAAGGCTTTCATCACCTACGCCACCAAGCCTCATTAAATCTTCTTCAGCCTCTTCATCAAGAACACCCATGGCATCATCTATCGTAATAACTCCCACAACCCGGCCATTTTCATCGACAACTGGTGCAGAAATCAGATGGTACTGGTTGAAGGCATAAGCCACGTCATGTTGATCCTCCAGTGCGGGAAAGGTCCTGAAATCTTCATCGGCGATCGAAACCAGTTCAACATTACGATGGGAAGACATCAATCGTCCCAATGAGACCTGATACAATGGTGCTATCTTAGGCGAGACCACCAGGATATGATAAAATTCTTCGGGCAAATTCTCAGAACTTCTTATTTTATCAATGGCTTGACCCACATTCCAGCCCTCAGGAAGCATGACGAATTTTCTTTGCATCAATCGCCCGGCAGTATCTTCTGGGTAATTGAGCGACATCTGAACAGCCGCAAGCTCGGGCTCATCCAAGGCATCAAGAAACATATCCTGTTGCTTGGTTTCGAGATCTTCAACAATATCAACGATTTCATCCGATTCGAGATCACCAACCGAACTTGCGATTTGATTCGGATGGAGCAGCGATACGATTTCGTCCCTGATTTTTTCTTCCACCTCGGAGAGAACTTCCAAATCAAAGTCTGGACCCCAAAGTGTTACCAGCCCTTCCCTAGTGTCGGTATCAAATTGTTCAAGCAAATCGGCAATATCGGCTTCATGGATATCCTCGAACAGCTGTTCCAGAAGCGTCCTGTCTTTGGTTTCAATGGCGGAAAGAACAGATTCAACCAGATTTGGGTTCAATTCATATGAAGTTTCACTACCGGAAATATTTTCTACCATGCTTCCCTCCATCACCTATTCAGTGATTTGATTAACTTACAATCAGGTGTTAAGGCTTGTACTTTTTGTACGATATTTCTTGGGGCTTCAAATTACTTGCTTATGATATTGTACCAAACTGAAAAATAAATATGAAATTTCGAAATGAGCGATAAAAAAATATTACTTGGCCAAACCCTTGGCTTTAAGGCAGACCCCTTTAAGGAATCATTTGACAATGCCACGGATTATAATTCCGAGGGTGGATTATACATTGTCGATGGGCTTATTGCCGATTTGGGTAATCGTTCGGATTTATTGTCGAAATATCCCAATGTCCCAACCTTTGATTACAAGGATTATCTCCTTACTGCCGGCCTAATCGATACTCACGCCCATTACCCTCAAACCAGAATCATAGCCAGTTGGGGAGCCCGATTGATAGAATGGCTGAACACCTATACCTTTCCGGAAGAGGAAAAATTCGGAGACAGGGAATATGCCAATCAAACTGCAGGGTTTTACCTGGACACCCTTTTGCAAAATGGTGTTACTTCAGCAAGTTCTTTCTGCACGATACATCCTGAAAGTGTCGATGCCATATTCGAAAGTGCTGAACAGAGGGGTATGAGAATCATTGCGGGCAAAACATGTATGGACCGCAATGCTCCACCAGGACTTCTTGATACACCAAGATCAGCTTATGATGATTCCAGGGAATTGATTGCAAGGTGGCACGAGAAGGGCCGCTTATCCTATGCAATTTCACCGAGATTTGCTCCGACCTCTACGGCTGAGCAAATGGAAGCGTTGGGTTCCTTGTGGAAGGAATATCCCGATTGCCTGATGCAGACACATCTCTCGGAGCAATTGGAAGAGATTTCCTGGGTTGGCGAACTTTTTCCTGACTGCAAAGATTATCTGGAAGTCTATGAACAATTCAGCCTGCTTGGTGAGCGAGGATTGTATGGCCATAGCATTCACTTGTCTAACAGTGAACTTGACAGAATAAAGGAGGCTGATGGCAGGTTGATACACTGTCCGACATCAAACCTGTTTATCGGTTCCGGTTTGTTCAGGTTATGGGAAAGAAAAACTGCAGGTTTCAATACAGGTCTTGCAACTGACACCGGAGGTGGTTCATCATTCTCCATGTTTCGGGTAATGGCCTCTGCTTATGAAGTTAGTCAACTTTGTGGATATTCACTGCATCCTTCCCAGCTATACTGGTTGGCAACGGTTGGAAATGCCAAAGCACTTCATTTGGAGAATACCATAGGGAATTTTCAAATTGGCATGGAAGCAGACATCATTGCCCTAGATTTATACTCTACCGAGGTAATTTCGCAGAGGGCAAAATGCTCTGAAAATATCTGGGATACCCTCTTTCCCACGATCATGATGGGAAACGAAAAAGCCATCAAGGATGTTTGGATCTATGGAAAGAAGGTCAAAACCCCAAATTCAAACTAATAGCATTATTGAAATCTCAGGTCGTACCATATAACCTGTCGCCCGCATCACCCAATCCTGGAAGAATATAACCCATCTCATTGAGTTTGGTGTCAAGTGCTGCGGTGATGACCTGAACATCCGAATGCAACTTGTTCATAACCTTGACACCTTCCGGTGCTGCAACTAGGCATACATACCGAATGTTTTTGGCACCCTCATCCTTCAACCTGGTAACAGCAGCAGCAGCCGAGTGTCCAGTTGCCAGCATGGGATCAAGGAGTATAACCAACCTCTGGTCCAGGTCCAGGGGCACCTTGAAATAATATTCGACAGGCTTCAGTGTTTCTTCATTGCGGTATAAACCAATATAACCTACCCTGGCAGATGGAATTAATTCCAGTACACCTTCCAAAAGTCCGTTACCTGCTCTGAGAATAGAAACCAGAGCGAGTTTCTTACCCATCAGCGTTGGTGCTTTCATGGGCATCAAGGGTGTTTCAATCAGTTTTATACCAACTGGAAGGTCCCGAGTAATTTCATACGCCAACAGCATCGAAACTTCCCTTAACAATCTTCTGAATTCCGACGAGGAAGTTTCTTTCTTCCTCATCAAGGTAAGTTTATGCTGGATAAGGGGATGGTTTACTATGGTCAGATTATCTTCCACTCAACTCTCCGTTATTCAGTAGTGGTTTTGGGATACCCGATGGTTGCAAGTTTCTCGGTTATTTCATCCAATATAAGCGGATCATCTATTGTAGCCGGCATGTTGTAGGATTCCCCATTGGCTATCTTGACCATTGTACCCCGCAGAATTTTACCTGATCTGGTTTTAGGCAGGCGGTCAACAACAACTGCGAGTTTAAAGGCAGCAACCGGACCGACCTTTTCCCTGATCAGTTTGATGCATTCCGGTATAACCTCTTCGATTCTTCCCTCTGAACCGGAATTCAGGCAAACAAACCCCATGGGCAGTTGACCCTTCAGATTGTCGGCAACACCAATAACCGCGCATTCTGCAACATCCGGATGACTTGCAATAACCTCTTCCAGGCCACCCGTGGACAATCTGTGACCGGCAACATTGATCACATCATCTGTTCTGGCCATGATATGAACATAACCATTCTCATCCATATATCCGGCATCACCCGTATTGTAATAGCCCGGAAACTCCTCAAGATAACTTGCAATATACCTCTGATCAGCATTCCACAGAGTTGGAAAATTACCCGGTGGCAAAGGTAATTTGACCGTAATTGAACCAAGCTCACCACGGGGAAGTTCATTACCTTCATTATCCAATATTTGAATATCATATCCAGGCATTGGTACATAAGAGGAACCGTGTTTCACGGGGAGTGTTTCAATTCCTATCGGGTTCCCGGTAATCGCCCATCCTGTTTCGGTTTGCCACCAATGATCAATGACCGGTACTTTCAGATGCTTCTCGGCCCATTGAAGAGTATCCGGGTCCGCCCTTTCACCAGCCAGAAACAAGGTTTTGAAACAGGACATATTATAC
>WTGT01000281.1 GCA_011523445.1 Paracoccaceae bacterium | reverse complement strand
TAAATGTACTCTACACCCAAGGCATCAATTTTTGCTCTTACCTCCTTGACTTGTTCGTCCCGACCAGGGGCATTAACAAATTTTTCGATATCCGTTTCTGGCATACTACCTCCTATTTTACTTCTCTAACTCCACGGGTACGGACTGTTTGAAACGGGGTGCAATTCCCCTTTTTCAAAACGGGAAAATCTGAATGGCTCCAGCAATTCCTGATTCTCACCCATAACTTCATCGGCCACAAGGTGACCAACACCTAACATTTTCCAACCGTGATTGGAATCCGCAATTATAAACACATTTTCATTAAATTTATCAAATACCGGAAAACTGTCAGGTGTAAAACATCCTATTCCACCGGATGGTTCTCTATGATATTTGGGCATGGTTCCCTCGAATCGCTTGTGGCAATGAGCCAATGCCGAAACCCACATATGGGCAAATTCCTGACTGGAAACAAACTCTGGACTTGAGGGGCCGTAGGGATCTATCGCCACTTCATCAACCGGCGTATTCACCTTGTAGGGAGAAGCTCCTCCCTGAACTCCACCAAAATGCCAATCCGGTTTATAGTAAATGCCCCACATTTCCTCTGTAATTACCGTACCATCAACATCCGAGTAGAGTGGTGCATCAGTGTCCACATGGATAACTGGGGGCATTTTGCCATCATCAGTCAGGAGGGCTTCGGGGGGAACCGTAAGAACACCCTCTTCCAGCTGCCAATATCTCCACATGCCAACATTCTTGTGAATTTCCCCATCTAGATCCTTCACTGTGATCTGTTTAGGAAGATCAAGCATGGACCAAAAATCCCTAACCCAGGGACCGGCACCAATAACTATCTGCTCGCAGGTTATATCACCCTTGTCTGTAACAACCGTGGAAACCGCATTCGATGTCGAATCAGTTACAAACCCCTTAACTTCTATCCCTGAAATTATTCGTACCCCGAGTTTCTCCACTTTTGCCGACAATCCATACATTGCCTTGGTATTGTTGGAGTATCCACCTCTTTTTTCGTGCAGAACCGAAGTAATGTTTTTTGCCTGCCAATCCTCGAACATGCCCCTCATGTAATTCGTGGAAGCATTTTCACCCTCTATGAAAACACTTTCGTATCCTATTTCCTGTTGCTGTTCAAAGATTGTTCGTACATCTTCCCTCATGGCTTCGCATGATATCTGCATGTATCCAACCGGATGATAGCTCAGACCTTCGGGATCGGACTCCCAAACATCCACTGAATGTGCCATAAGCCTCCGCATGGCTGGTTGGAAATAATTGTTTCTTACAACTCCACAGGCAATACCGGAGGCACCCGAGGCGATGCCGGATTTATCAAGAACAACTATTCTGCCTTCAACCTCTTCACCTTTGTCAATAAGCTTTTGTGCCAATCTCCAAGAGGTGGAGAGCCCATGAATACCGGCACCAATAATTACGAATTCCACATGATCAGGAACGGCCATTAATCCTCCGCCAAAACCAAAATTATCATTAAGTTCAATTTACGCATTTTGAAATATCTTAAAATGAACCAATTTGGTAATGGGTTAAACCAAAAAAATGCCATTTATTGATTTTTTTCTTATTTTGGTATATTTTTGGTTTGTTATTTTGGTTTTATTATATGGAAAAACGAAAATCATACTCTGACATTGCAGCTCAATTGCGTGGGGAAATATACGCTGGTGGTTACAAGATGAATGACCGCTTTCCTCCGGAAAGGGAGTTGGCAGAAAAAATGAAAGCATCTAGGGGAACCATTAGAAAGGCCCTTGGACAGCTTGAGAGTGAGGGTTTGGTAGCCATCGCGAATAACAGTGGAACCTACGTTAGATTCAACACCAAAAGTTTTCGTCAACCCATTTTCGAATCAGCTCGCCCCCTTGAATTGATGGATGCACGTTTTGCTTTTGAACCACATATTTGCAGATTGTCTGTTCTGAATGCGCGTCCCATAGACATTCTCGAAATATCCGGTATCCTGGATTCCATGGAAACTAAGGTAAATGATGCTGTTGCCTTTGCCAATCTGGATACACAGTTTCATATGAAACTGGTTGCTACAACAGGCAATCCCCTGCTTGAATGGATCGCCATGCAAATCAATTCGGTTCGAGGCAACCAGTCATGGACCCGAATGAGAAAACTTACACTTGAGCCCAATATAATTTACCAATACAATCTGCAGCACCGACAAATACTGGATGCGATCAAATTCAGGGAACCTGAACTTGCTGCTGAACGGATGAAGGAACATCTTGAAACCGCCAGACTTTCCTTGACAAGGGCATCTGCCACCTGAATTAACAAACAATTTCTCCTTGAGAGAAGCATAATTTAGTGAGATTTTCTATGAACAAACAACCGTATCTGTTACTTTGTTTATTGGTAATGCTTGCGGGATTTCCCGGTATCATTCAAGCCAATCAAAGTTGTGCTGATTCGTTAACTGGGGATTTCTACAAAAAAGTTATCCCCATCAATCTTGACCGATGTCTAGATGAGCAGCCAGCGCTAATAAAACTAACCACTTCTGGTGGATTAACCGCTCTTCATCTGGCTGCAGGCAATACCCAAGAACCCGAAATCATCAATATTCTGATAAATGCCGGTGCCAATATTGAAACCAAGAGCAGTGAGGGATTTACACCCTTGCACATAGCTGCAGCACATAACACCAACCCCACAATCACCAAAGCATTTCTTGATGCGGGTGCCAACATCGAAGCCAAGGCTGAATTGGGACTGACTCCTTTGCATTCAGCAGCTGCCTATAACACCAATAACGAGATAATCGAAGTACTACTTGATGCAGGAGCACAAATCAATCCAAAAATTGTTTTGATTGGTTGGACACCTTTACACGCAGCAGCTGCCTATAATGGCAATCCGAATATTATTGTGACCTTGCTTGATAACGGGGCTGATCCAGGGGAACCGGACTCACAGGGGAAAATCCCCCTCGATCTTCTATCTGAGAATACTAATCTGGCTTATGACAAAAATATTTATGAAAGACTTTCTGAAGGACAGTAAATACCTATTCTTTAGTTCTGAAAAGAGCCCAAAGAAATAAAGGGTATCTCTATTAAATTAATTTGTCATTTCCCAACATTTTTTTCCAAATTTGGGCACGGGGTCGCTTCGAAATCCCGCCCCCATATTGCAGTTTTGGGCAGGGGGTCTGAACCTACTAGGAAACAAAATTACAACCGGTTGAATCTTGTAATTGCTTGATGGTATAATATTTTGTACCATCACGGACGAATATGCAATTTTATCCTATGTAACCAAACAGGGTCATACTCCCTTTGATGATTGGTATGATGGACTGATGCCCAAGCTGCCCGGAGGGTATACGAGGCCTTAACCAGGATGGAGGAAGGAAACCTGGGAGATACAAAGTCTGTGGGCAAAGGCGTCATGGAGCGAAGAATGCATCAACGTCCCGGGTACAGGATTTATTTTGGTATCGACGGCAAAAAACTCGTGATACTTTTGACTGGCGGAACAAAGAAACGGCAATCAAGGGATATTGCCCAGGCCCAGGTGTTTTGGGCCGATTACAAGAAACGAAAGGAGATAGAAGATGCCCCTCACTCGAGATTTCAAGGAAACGGTAAAAAGGCGGGCTGAACGGGACCCAGAATTCCGTATCGGCCTTTTGCAGGATGCCATTGAGGCCCTTTTCAATAATGACCTGGATACCGGCAAGGTGATGTTGCGGGCTTATGTCAATGCGACGATTGGGTTCAACAAGCTTGCTGCAGATCTCGGTAAGGAACCCAAGACCCTAATGCAGATGCTGTCTTCAAAGGGAAATCCGGGGACCCAATCCCTTTTCAGCATAATTGGATACCTGAAACAAATGGAAGGTGTGGAGTTCAAGCTCACTGTTGGCAAGGTAGACAATGCCAAGGTTGATGCAACCACTTAGGAACGGAAAAACTATGAAGGAATTTGGTGAAGAATTGATCAAGGCTATGAAGATCAGTTGCTAGTGGTTACGTTTAGATTATTTTGGTCTTCCCTTGTGAACGGTTGGTTATAATTTAAAAATTATCGTTTATACCAAGGTGTCCTGAAATCTAATGAAAACTGTTTAGTCGTAACGTATAAATTATCTCGGTTAATTTATTTTGCTTAGACTCTAAGGATGTTCAATACCGCATGTTCTCACAGATTAAATACTCCTGCTTTATATCTCCATTTAAACTCGAAATAAACATTACATCCAAGGTAATTGGCACATCTTTGAACAATTTCAGCGGCGTTAATTGAATTAACTCCTTGATAAGAAAATCTGTGAGTCGGAATAAATTAAGGCAACACTTATTTATTATCTTTTGGGCTAGCACCTATCCAGTGTTTGGACAACTTTTGATCCATTATTTGGATGCTGCATGTAACC
>WTGT01000228.1 GCA_011523445.1 Paracoccaceae bacterium | reverse complement strand
CAAATGTGGGAAAAATGGTTTCGCATTTACCTGAAGAAAGCCATTATAAATGGTACATCAAGATGGGAAACAACTATCTCGGTTCCGTACTTTTTAAGTATGTTCTTGACTTTTTCGATTTCGGAACTGCTGGGGTAATGGGAGGCATCCTTTTGACTGGTCAAGTTTTCCTTGCAAAATGAACCGGCAATTACGTTTGCCCCGTGACTAGCCAATTTTTTTGCAACAGCAAGTCCTTGACCGGTTAAACCGCCAGTTACAAAAGCAACTCGACCCTTTAGATACAAATCCTTATTCATTACGGAATCTCCGGACCATTATAATCAACTTTAATTGGTTCTAATTATTGATTAATAACGAAAAGCACAAAAATTTAGATTTGCAAATTTAACTTCTATTCCCAATTCGGAGGTTTGATTTTTTTTTGTAAATTGTTTATGGAAATTGCCATAATCGAAATGTGGGGAAAATAAATTAGACATTATACCCCAAGGTGTAATATTGAAATGGGTTGAATGTTACAAATGTGGGAAAAATGGTTTCGCATTTACCTGAAGAAAGCCATTATAAATGGTAAACTATCTGTGGATTTCCCCAGTGGTGAAAATTTTGTGGTTGGTGAAGACGATGCCGAACCAATTAAACTTAAAATCACAAACGAAAAAGCTCTGAAAAGCCTGTGCTTGAATCCCAGCTTGGCTTTGGGAGAGACTTACATGGATGAGGGGTTGACCATCGAAGGGGATGATTTGAAGGGTTTGGGAGAATTGGTGTTTACCAATATTGCCAATCTGGAACATGCTCCCATCCCTAGATTCATCAACTTTTTCATGAAATGTATCCGAAAAATAATGCAATTCAACAACCAGATCAGGGCCAGAAAGAACATTCAGCATCACTATGACCTGACAGATGAATTGTATGTGTTATTCCTTGACAAGGACAGACAATACAGCTGTGCTTATTTTACTTCCCCAGAAAACTCCCTTGAGCAGGCTCAAATTGATAAAAAGGACCATATTGCAAAAAAACTCCTGATCGAACCCGGTATGGACATACTTGATATCGGCAGTGGTTGGGGAGGTTTGGGTCTCACCCTAGCCAAGGATTTTGGTGCAAGGGTTAAAGGAGTTACCCTGTCAACCGAGCAGCATAAGATTTCCAATCGAAGGGCCCGGGAAGAGGGTTTGGCTGATCGGGTGGATTTTTCCCTGATGGATTATCGAGCAGTGAAAGACAAATTTGACAGAATAGTATCGGTAGGCATGTTTGAACATGTAGGGGTACCTCATTATCGCGAATATTTCCGTTCCATTCGAAATTTGCTTAAAGAGGATGGTGTTGCCCTTCTGCATACGATCGGAAGATCAAACCCACCGGCTGGAACCAACGCCTGGTTGGCAAAATATATTTTCCCGGGTGGCTATGTACCAGCCCTTTCAGAAACGATGCAAGCCATTGAAAAGGAAGGGTTGATGGTCAATGACATTGAATTTCTTCGATTGCACTATGCCGAGACCCTTGCCCATTGGTATACAAGGTTCATGAGTAACATCGATCGAATCAGGGACATTTATGATGAACGGTTTTGCCGGATGTGGAGATATTATCTTGTCATGTGTGAAATGTCATTCCGATATGGCGGATTGGCTGTTTTTCAAATCCAGCTGAGTCACAAAAACGATATTGTTCCCATAACCCGTGATTACCTTTACAAGTAATCTTGGTTTTTTCTCCGATCATAATTAAATCCTGCCTGAACATGGTTAACTCCATGTGTTTTCCTTAATGCATATCACTCAGATACCTAATGCCTAAAAGAAATGACATATCCTCAATCATGATTATCGGGGCTGGACCCATTATCATAGGTCAGGCCTGTGAATTTGACTATTCGGGTGCACAAGCGTGCAAATCCTTGAAAGAGGAAGGATATCGAATTGTCTTGGTCAATTCCAATCCGGCAACAATCATGACTGACCCGGAAATGGCCGATGCAACCTATATCGAACCCTTGACCAAGGAATTCCTGACGAAGATCATCGCAAAGGAAAAGCCTGATGCACTGCTTCCCACCATGGGCGGTCAAACAGCATTGAACCTATCGCTGGAACTCTACAACAGCGGTGTTCTGGATGAACATGGGATTGAACTGATTGGAGCCAACCATGAAGCAATCAACAAGGCTGAGGATCGTTATCTGTTTCGCAAGGCAATGGATAAAATCGGTTTGGAGAGTCCCAAATCCAAGATTGCCAACAGTATTGAAGAAGCCATGGCATCACTTGATGAAATCGGTTTGCCGGCAATAATTCGACCAGCCTTTACCTTGGGTGGGACAGGAGGTGGCATTGCCTACAACAGGCAGGAATTTGAGGAATTCTGTCAAAATGGCCTCAATGCCTCACCAATCCACCAAATACTCATAGATGAAAGCCTTCTTGGTTGGAAAGAGTACGAAATGGAAGTCGTCAGAGACAAAAAAGACAATGCCATTATCATTTGCTCAATCGAGAATGTCGACCCGATGGGTGTCCACACGGGCGATTCAATAACAGTTGCACCGGCCCTTACCCTGACGGACAAGGAATACCAGCGAATGCGCAATGGCTCACTGGCAGTTTTACGTGAAATAGGTGTGGAAACCGGCGGGTCAAACGTTCAATGGGCAATAAACCCCAATACTGGCCGGATGGTAATTATAGAGATGAACCCCAGGGTTTCACGATCCTCGGCTCTGGCATCAAAGGCGACGGGGTTCCCCATAGCCAAGGTTGCAGCCAAATTGGCCGTGGGCTACACACTTGATGAATTGACCAATGAAATTACGGGTGTCACCCCTGCCTCTTTTGAACCAACCATAGATTATGTGGTTACCAAAATCCCCAGATTTTCTTTTGAAAAATTCCCTGAAGCAAAGCCTGAATTAAACACGGCCATGAAATCAGTCGGTGAAGTCATGGCCATTGGGAGAACTTTCCATGAAAGTGTCCAGAAGGCCTTGGTCGGTCTCGAAATCGGCTTGAACGGATTTGATGAAATTGACATTGCGGGGATTTCCTCTCATGCTGGCATAAATCAAAAACCTGACGACGAAGATATTGTTTCTGCCCTTTCCAAGTTTTCCCCTGACAGGCTGTTGACAATAGCTCAAGCCATGCGGCATGGCTTTACAGATGAGAGAATTAACCAGATCACCCAGTATGATCCTTGGTTCCTTGGCCGTATTAGGGAGATCGTCGAAGCAGAATTAGAGCTTCAAAGCATGCAAACGCTTAAAAACAGACAGCACTTCATATACTTGAAGATGATGGGATTCTCCGATGCACGCATTGCCCATCTTCTGGGTCAGGATGTTGCAACGATTCGCAAGAAACGACATAAGGAGGGGATACATCCTGTATTCAAGAGAATTGATACTTGTGCAGCGGAGTTCGAATCCCAAACGCCCTATCTCTATTCCACTTATGAAGTCGATACGTTTGATGAGCCGGAATGTGAAAGCAGGCCTACTGATAGGTCAAAAATTGTTGTTCTTGGTGGTGGCCCCAACCGTATTGGCCAAGGTATAGAATTTGATTACTGCTGTTGTCATGCCTGTATGGCGCTAGGCAAAGTCGGTTATGAAACCATCATGATCAATTGCAATCCGGAAACGGTGTCGACGGATTATGACACATCAGATCGCTTGTATTTTGAACCGTTAAGACTGGAACACGTGCAGGAAATTCTGATCAAGGAAAGCCAGAACGGTAAAATAGAGGGAGTAATCGTTCAATTGGGTGGTCAGACCCCTCTGAAACTGGCCAATGATCTGGAAAAAGCTGGATTCCCGATACTTGGAACTTCTCCAAAAGCTATTGATTGGGCTGAAGACAGGGAACAGTTCAAAAACCTGCTTCAGGATTTGGGGCTTACCCAACCCGACAATGGTACAGCTTTCGGTCTTGAGCAGGCTCGAGAGATCGCTATCAGGATCGGCTATCCTGTCGTCATCAGGCCTTCCTATGTCCTTGGGGGTAGAGCAATGGAGATTGTTGGCAGCACGGAGCAACTTGAAGCCTACATGCAACAAGCAATAATTGCCTCGGGCAATAATCCCGTATTGATCGATAAGTTTCTTCCTGATGCCATAGAAGTTGATGTTGATGCCATTGCCGATGAAGAAAACGTATATATCGCTGGCATAATGGAACATATTGAATTGGCCGGTATTCATTCCGGAGACAGCGCCTGTTCCCTCCCTCCACATACATTGGATAAGGAAACCATAGATAAACTTAAGGATCAAACTGAACGCTTGGCATTTGCCTTGAAGGTAAAGGGGCTCATGAATGTTCAATATGCCGTTCAGGGAAAAAACATTTTCGTATTGGAAGTTAATCCAAGGGCCTCACGAACAGTTCCCTTTGTTGCCAAGGTTATTGGAAAACCAG
>WTGT01000092.1 GCA_011523445.1 Paracoccaceae bacterium | reverse complement strand
GAGCAGGAAACACTTGCAAAAAAGATAACAACATCAGAAGCAATTGAAGAGGAAAGGAGATTGGCTCATGTCGGTATTACAAGAGCTAAGGAACTTTGTGTCATTTCATACAACCAAGTAAACATGTTCAGGGGACAATTTATTTCCGGGTTGCTTCCCTCAAGATTTATCAATGAACTGCCAAATGATGATGTTGAACACTATGTCAAGGAAAGATTAGTCTCCAGGGAATCTGTCGACCACCGATCCGTTCCACAACAAAATAAAATTCAAAATGGAAGGAAATCATTTACTCCCAAAGCAGATAAAACCAATTCAATCTCGGAAGGTGATCGGGTTTTGCACAAGGTTTTTGGCAAAGGTTCGGTGATAGCCAGTAGCAATAATCGATTGTTGATCAAGTTCGACAACAATCAGGAAAAATTGATATTGAATGATTATGTTACGCTTTTGTGATAAATGGGTTTGGGGTAGAGTCGGAAACACCTTGGCAGGTGTTTCCGAAGAGGAGGAAATTACTAGTTATAGCAACTTTTGCGGGTGACGGATTCAAGATCACATCTGTTGATTCCAATATCTTCCAGTTCTCTGTCTGAAAGTACCGCAAGTTCCTTCATGGTGCGTTTGTACATCTTGTATTGTTGCCATTTTCTTTCCAGGGCCTTCTTGTAGGTCCCGAGAATATGGTACAAATTTACAGCGGGTAAGGATACATTATCAAGAACAGCCATTTTATTTACTCCTTAAATACAAGAGGTTGTTGTGTAAAACATTTGAGGGAAATATTGTGATTAAATACGCCAACTCAACATCAGTTTTTGCAACCCCAAATTGCAATTGTTGCAATGCTCAAACATCAACCTTTTTGTATTCTGGAAATCGTACTTTTGGTTAAATACCTATTAGGAACATTCCATTCATTCCCTGGATAAAATCGAAATGTCTGTTACAAAAGAAACCATCCTAAATGAGCTTGCCAGGATTACAATCCCCGAGGGCAATATTGTTGACCTGAACATGGTCAAGGCCCTGGTAATTGATCAGGGTAATGTCAGTTTTGTTCTTGAAGTTCCCCCCGAAAAGGGAAAGCGAATGGAACCGGTAAGAGAATCCGCTGTAAGGATTTTGGAGCAGCTTCCCGGCGTGGAAAGAGTTTCGGTTGTTATGACTGCCCACTCGGAAAAGGCATCCAAACCAGCCGAGAAGGGTCCACCACCGGACCTGAAATTGGGTGGGCATCCACGCCAGGAAACAAATCTGACCAACCTTGAGGGTGTCAGGAAAATCGTTGCTGTAGCCTCTGGCAAGGGAGGTGTAGGTAAATCCACCGTTTCTCTCAATCTGGCGGTTTCGCTAGTTAAGTTGGGTTACAAGGTTGGTTTGCTCGATGCAGATATACATGGACCTTCATTACCCATAATGACAGGAATGTCTTCAAAACCATATTCACCAGATGGGAAAACCATAATTCCCTTGGAGGTATTTGGAATCAAGGTCATGTCAATTGGCTTCCTGCTGCCGAAGGAAGAGGCAGTAATCTGGCGTGGTCCAATGTTGATGGGTGCCTTGCAGCAAATGATGCAGCAGGTAAAATGGGGTCAATTGGATATAATTCTTGTCGACTTGCCACCAGGAACGGGCGATGTTCAATTAACGCTATGCCAAAGGTTTCCCCTAACTGGTGCAATTATCGTTTGTACACCCCAGGATCTGGCTCTGGCAGATGCGAGAAGGGCGATAACCATGTTTCAAAAACTCAACTCGCCGATTTTGGGTATAGTTGAGAACATGTCCTATTATTTATGCCCTAAATGTAATAACAAGGATTTTGTTTTTGGCAGAAATGGTGCACGTCAGGAGGCACGCAAACTAGGGGTACCTTTCCTTGGAGAAATACCCTTGGAGATGTCAATCCGAAAAGGTGGTGATGATGGAAAACCCATTGCCTTGAATCCCGGGGAAACAGCAGATGTCTTTGCCTTGATCGGTGAATTGATAATTTAATTCAAATATTTTTTTGAAATTTCATTTTTTTTTCGAACAAAATTCGAAAAATTAATTTCGCAGTCCACAAGAAAATTCCTTAAATCAATATATAGATAAAATACCATGATTTAATCAATATATAGTTTAAATTAGTGGTATAAAATGGTTTGTATTCCCATAAAAAACCTGCTATATCCATAATACCCTAACCTTTTCTAGTTGAGTGGTTTGTTGTCATGGCAAGTGGCATTGAGGTAGGCGCAGGTGATTTACGTACGAAACCAACATTGGGAGGGGCATTTAGGGGGTAGCGGTTCACAAGAATAATAATTCACGACCGACTACCCCAAATTACAATTATTAGGGGTTGTTGAATTGCTGACAATTTTTCGTGGGGAAAGTACCCATAAAATGGATCAAAAGGGAAGGGTATCCATACCGGCTGATTATCGCCGTATCATTATTGAGGAAAATGCCAAGGTCGGAAAGGAGTTGGACCAAAACACCCTGGTGATTGTTTTTGGTGACAACAGGCAAAACCACCTAGAATGTTATCCACTAACCCTTTCAAGGGAAATTCATGAAAACATCAAATCCAAATTTCCCAGGGGTACCCCAAAACGGGAATTTCTCGACAACTTTTTTGAAACCAAATCAATTGCAGTACAAATTGACCCAAATGGCCGGATGTTACTACCGCAGCATGTCAGAACCAAGGCGGAATTAGGTAGCAATGTCTGCTTTGCAGGCAAAGGCGAGAGTTTCCAGATATGGAATCCAGAGAAATATTCACAAAGGCAAAAGGAATTGGAAGCAATGTTCAGAGACGATGAGGTCATTTCCAATCCTTTGGTATTGCTTGAATGAACAGGGAAAATGACACAAGGCCTGGAACAATTGGAAAATTCCGGTACTCATATACCAGTACTTCTGGAGGAATTTCTGACAGAGGTTTCCCCAATTGAGGGAAATTGGCTTGATGGAACCTTTGGGGCAGGTGGTTACTCAAAGGCCTTGATTGCAGCTGGGGCAAACAAAGTCATTGCCCTGGATTGTGACCCTGAAGCAAAAAAACAATATTGCAGTCTTCCGAATGAATACAGCGAAAAGATTGTATTTTTGGCAAGCTGGTTTGGTAATTTTGACCAAAAGAGCGAAATCCAGGCGTATTTCCCCCTGAACGGTGTCGTATTAGATTTGGGTGTGTCATCCTCACAGTTTGATCAGGGAGCACGTGGGTTCTCCTTCAATAAGGATGGACCACTGGATATGAGAATGTCAAAAAGGGGTACAACAGCTGCCGAACTTGTAAACCAATATTCCGAGTCTCAATTGGCTGATTTGCTTTATTTTTATGGCGAGGAAAGGGCAGCAAGAAAAATTGCAAGGGGCATTATAAACGAAAGAAAAAACGGACCAATAACCTCAACGCTTCAGTTAGCAAATCTCATCAAGCAGTTCGTTCCCAATTCCGGTAAGAATAAAATACATCCCGCAACCAAGAGTTTTATGGCCTTGAGATTGGTGGTCAACAGAGAACTGGAACAATTGGAAGAAGGATTGCAGGCTGCTGCCAAGGTTCTGAGGGTAGGGGGGATATTGGCAATAGTTACTTTTAATTCTTTGGAGGATCGGATTGTAAAATACTTTCTTAATCCAATAGAGGAGAGGAATCGCTATTTCCCGCATGAGGAGCAGAAACAATTTCCTTTCAGGGTTAAGAATTCCAAGCCGATCAAGCCAACGGCAGAGGAAATAAATCGTAATCCCAGGGCTCGTTCGGCAAAATTGAGGGTGGGAATTCGCAACTGTATCGAGAACGAATTGGCAATGCCCTCGTTGTTGCCAAGGTTCAGGAATAAATTTGTTTAGATATGAGTTGGCCAGCTTTTTTTATCTGGTTGTGCCTGACTCTATTGTTGGGATTTGGAACAAATATAGTCAACCAGCAAACCAATGAAGTCAGACGGGAAGTGGAAAGGTTGACAGAAGTCAAGGAATTGAATAGCGAAAAATTACAGATATTGGAGGTTCAGTGGGTCCATTTGACAAATCCGGAATTCATCAGGGAATTAACTGAGGAAAACTTTGATCGCCTATGGATGGTACCAGGAACCAATCTTGACTATGGTAGTATTGAGGATTTACCTTATTATAAAGAGTCACAAAAAGATGAAAATCAATAAACATTCAATTTTGTCGAGCATTTACGATCAACTGAGGGACGATATGAGTTCTGGAAGATCAGAGGTAGGTAAGCAGGAAAATGGTATCCTGGACAGGTATTAGAAAAAAATATTTTGGAATGGACCCGGTATCAACCCGGTCCTTCAGATTGAAATTTCTGGTATTCTTCATTCTTTTGGCCTTCGTGGCTGTGGGAATAAGAATGGCCTATTTTGCTATTGATCCAGGGCAAAATTCAACTTTAAACCGTACCGATAATTTGAACAAGGTATTTAACCGAGGGGATATTCTTGACAGGAACGGAGTCTTATTGGCTTCCAACTTGCCCGCCTACTCCATCTATGCACACCCGAAGGAAATTGAAAAAGACAAGATTGATGATTTTCTTGATGCCTTGGAGGCAATCGAGCCACCAATTCGTTTTGACCGTGATCGGGAAAAGCAGAGGTTGCTGTCCGACAAGAATTTTGTCTGGATTCATAAACGGATTTCCCCTGATCAAAGCCAGCAGGTCAATAAAATTACCATAAAGGGAATCTATACGGGAGAAAGAGAGGTTCGTGTTTATCCCAATGGTAGGTTGGCAGCCCATGTGCTCGGTGGAACCACCTTTGGTGAGGAGCATGTAAACAAGGCTGAAATTGTCGGAGTGGCTGGTGTCGAGAAATATTTCAATGACCTTTTGAACAATAATGATTCAGGTAGGACAAATCTTGAACTTTCGATTGATATCAGGGTTCAGCAAATCCTCACTGAAATGCTTGATTTGGGTATCAAAAGGTTTGGTGCCAAAGGTGGCAGTGCTGTCTTGATGAATGTTCATACCGGTGAAATCATTTCTCTGGTTTCACTTCCTGATTTTGATCCCAATCGAAGGGCTGAATTCATTACCACTGATACCAAGAACCATAACCCGCTTTTCAATATGGTTACTCAAGGTATCTACGAACTGGGATCCACTTTCAAGATTTTTTCAGCCGCAATGGCCCTTGACAAAAACTATTACAAGCGGGATTCGATTATTTCCACGCTCCCCATTCAGGTCAGGGGAAAAGAATTCAAGGATTATAGAAACCATACTGAAATGACAGTAATGGAGGCCGTTGCTCGAAGCAAGAATACGGCGGCTATCAGAATGGCACTTGATGTAGGGACCGAAGCCCAAAGAAAATTCCTGATGGATTTGGGGTTTGGCACGAAAAGCGGTATCCAACTGCAAGAATCCTCTTCTCCTTTGGTTCCAAGCCAAAAACAATGGACCAACTTGACACTAGCAACAGTTTCCTTCGGGCATGGTATGTCAATTACACCCCTTCACCTTGCATCAGCTTATGCCATACTGGTTAATGGAGGCTATAAGGTCTACCCAACCCTGCTTCGAGCCAATGGAATCGAAGAAGGAGAAAGAGTAATTTCCCCCAAGACATCCAGGGATGTTGTATCCTTGTTGCTCAATGTGGTGGAAAATGGGACAGCAAGGGATACCAGGATCAAGGGCTATCTTGTTGGCGGAAAAACTGGAACCTCTGAAAAGGTTGGGCCGAGTGGGGAATATCTTGAAGATAAAAACTTTGTAATATTTGCATCCGTATTTTCAGGCAAGGAACCAAACTATTCCCTTGTCATAATGTTGGATGAGGCATCTGCTGGGGATGGTTCCGATTACGAACGACAAGCAGGTAGTACAGTTGTGCCACTGACGGGTGAAATTATAGCCAGATTGGGACCGGTTCTGGGCGTAATCCCCGAAAATCAATTACCCGAGGCAATTACATTGGCTTCAAAATGATGAATACCTCCTGCACAAAAAAAAAGAGAATGGAATTCTCTATGGAGGATTTTGGTTTTTCCGGGGGAAGCAATCTTCAAATTAAAGGTTTGGCGGTGGAAAGTGGCAAGGTCAGGGAAGGTTATCTCTTTGCAGCTTTGGCAGGTACCAATACTCATGGTGCAAACTATATACCACAGGCTCTTGCTAGAGGTGCCTTAGCCGTTCTTACCGATACCGAGGGGAAGAGAATAGCCCAATCCAAGGGAGTAGAAGGGTTGGATAATTTATTTGTTGATCCTGACCCAAGAAGCAGGTTGGCAAAAGTCTCTGCCAAATTCTTCGGCAATATACCTGAAAATCTAGTAGCCGTAACTGGTACCAATGGAAAAACATCGGTTGCTTCCATGTGCCGCCAAATCTGGGAAGAATTGGGTCATCCGGCTGTCAATATTGGAACGATAGGTATTGAGGGAGCTTATTCAGCAGCTATCAAGCATACCACACCCGATCCAATAACGCTTCATCTTCACCTTAGCAGGATATCAAGAGAAAATATTAAACATGCATCCCTTGAAGCTTCTTCACATGGACTCCGGCAAAGGAGATTAGATGGTCTGGAATTCAAAGCTGCAGCCTTCACCAATCTGACCAGGGAACATCTTGATTACCATTCCTCGATGGAGGATTATTTTGCCTCAAAGGCAAGTCTCTTTAAACGCAATCTTGAACCCGATGGATGTGCAGTAATTTGTATCGACAGTGATTGGGGCAAGCAACTCCATTCAATTACAGAGAAGAAAAAGATAAGGACAATAACCGTTGGTCAGGAACCGTCTGATCTGAAACTCATCCAACAAAGGTACATGAAGACAGGTCAGGAGATTCTGTTTGAATGGCAGGGTCGGAAGTATGAAACCCATTTCCCTCTTATCGGTGAATTTCAAGCACTAAATGCCCTGACTGCGGCTGGTTTGATCATAGGTTCGGGTACAAAACCGGATGAGGTGTTCAATGTGCTTGAAAAATTGATACCTGTACCTGGTAGAATGGAGAATGTAGCTAAGAAGGCCAATGGTGGAATCGTCTTTGTTGATTATTCTCATACACCTGATGCTCTGGAACTGGCCCTGAAATCATTGAAACATCATTTCATGGGTAAGATCCGGGTAGTTTTCGGGGCAGGTGGGGACCGGGACAAGGGTAAAAGGATGATGATGGGTACTGCTGCGAAAAGTAACGCAGATATGGTTTATGTGACTGACGTCAATCCAAGAACAGAAAATCCTGCTCAGATCCGCAAGGAAATATTAATGGGCTGTCCACAGGCTCTAGAAATTGGTGATCGGTCCTTAGCGATTATGCAGGCGGTTCATGATTTGGATACGGGAGAAGCTCTGCTCATTGCAGGGAAGGGACATGAACAAATCCAAATAATTGGTACAACAGAGATACCCTTCTCTGATTCAGAACAAGCAAGTATTGCAGCACGCGTTAGTGATGGGAAAAATCCGGGATGATTTGGACTTCGGCAGAGGCAATTTCGGCAACAGGCGGCAACTCCACTTCAACCTGGGTTGCAGAAGGGATGTCCATAGACTCCAGAACATTAACCAAAGGAGATCTTTTCGTTGCCCTTTCGGATATTAGAGATGGGCACGATTTTGTTGAAAATGCATTTGAAGCAGGCGCTTCAGCGGCACTCGTATCCAGGATTCCCAAAAATTATTCAGGTACGAAACCATTATTAATTGTCAATTCAGTTCAACAGGCCCTTGAAGACATGGCCCGTTACAGACGAAAAGAATCCCAGGCAAGGATAATTGCGGTCACTGGATCAGTTGGAAAAACCACCACCAAGGAATTGCTGAGATTTGTGCTGTCAAAACAAGGTAAAACCCACGCTGCCGAAAAAAGTTACAATAATCACTGGGGTGTGCCGCTGAGTCTGGCCAGAATGCCGAAGGATACTCAATTTGGAGTTTTTGAAATAGGAATGAACAATCCGGGTGAAATCTTGCCACTGAGCAGGCTGGTTGAACCGCACGTCGGAATTGTAACCTCGGTTGGAACTGCCCACCTTGCCGCTTTTGAAGATGTTAATGCCATAGCAAGTGAAAAAGCGCAGATATTCGGGGGACTCGGTGAACAGGGTACAGCAATAATCAATGGCGATCTCGATACAACTGGAATTCTTGAGGAAACGGCCAACAGTCAGGGTGCCAAAATCATTAAATTCGGATACAATTCCGAGGTACATTTCCAACTCAAGGAAATCAGGTTTTTAGCCAGCGGTGGAACCCAGTTCAATTTCCTTGTGGATGGAACCGAGGTTATTTCGAAAATTTCGGCAAGGGGAGAACATTTTGCCCTGAATGCCATGGCTGTTTTGGCAGCTGTCAGGGAAATTGGTGGTAATGAGGTTACTGCTTCACTAGATTTATCATCTTGGACACCACAGGATGGCAGAGGTGTTCTGAAGAAAATAAATCTGGACAATAGTGAAGAGGGTTTTACCTTTGATCTGTTGGATGACAGTTATAACGCCAATCCAATGTCACTGATGGCCGGTTTCAAGGTTCTGGCCTCCATGGAAGGTTACAAAAGAAAAGTTGCAATCCTGAGTGATATGCTTGAATTGGGCCCGAAAGGTCCGGAAATTCATTCTAATTTGGCTGGTAATCCAATCTGCAGGTCGGTAACACAATTTCATTGTATTGGACCCTTGATGAAGAATTTTTATGACAGCTTGCCCCAGGAAAAAAGAGGTATTTGGGCTGAAACAGCGGATGAAATCTCCTCCAGAGTAAAGGAAATAGTTGCTGTCGGGGATCTGGTGTTTGTCAAAGGGTCAAAAGGGTCCAGGGCTGCAGATGTCGTCGAGAAGTTAAAACTACTGCACAAACCAGGGTAAAAGGAGTTACGGTCAATAATGTTTGAAATGCTTGCCCAATTGTCTGATGGAGGGGATTTCTTCAATCTCTTCAGGTACATTACCTTTCGAGCCAGCGGGGCATTGATAACCTCTCTCCTGATCGGTTTCCTGATGGGGCCCTCAATGATAAGATACCTCAAGAGGTTACAGCCACATGGTCAACCGATAAGGGAGATCGGTCCCGATCATCAGGCCAAGTCTGGTACGCCGACAATGGGTGGAATGTTGATCATAGGTGCTTTGGTCATTTCAACCCTGCTTTGGGCCAAACTGGATAATGTTTACGTCTGGATAGCCCTGCTTACAACTCTGGCTCTTTCCCTCATCGGCATGATTGATGACTGGTCCAAGCTCAGAAAAAACACCCATAAGGGATTATCAGGTAAAAGGAGGCTGGGGGTTGAATTGATCATCGGTTGTATCGTGGGGTATGTTGCAATCGCTGTCCATCCAAGTGGATTATCCGGCATGTTGGCCTTTCCCATTTTCAAGGATTGGCTGGTGAATCTGGGTATCTTCTTCATACCTTTTGCTGCCCTGGTAATTGTCGGGTCCGCAAATGCAGTCAATCTGACAGACGGGCTAGATGGCTTGGCCATAGTACCAATCATGATTGCAGCCGGAACCTTGGGTATTATTTCCTACGCAGTTGGGAGGATTGATTTTACAGAATATCTGGATGTTCATTATGTTCCAGGGACTGGAGAACTATTGATATTCACATCAAGCATAATCGGTGCTGGTTTGGGTTTTTTATGGTACAATGCACCACCAGCAGCAGTTTTTATGGGTGATACCGGTTCCTTGGGATTGGGCGGTGCCGTAGGAACCATTGCTGTATTAACCAAGCATGAGATTGTTTTCGCATTTATAGGGGGATTATTTGTTGTCGAAGCCCTCAGTGTTATAATTCAGGTTCTTTATTATCGGAAAACCAAGAAAAGAATTTTTGCAATGGCCCCCATTCACCACCATTTTGAAAAGAGGGGTTGGGGTGAGCCCCAAATTGTTATTCGCTTTTGGATAATAGCCCTTATTCTAGCCCTGATTGGTCTAGCTTCCCTGAAAGTCAGATAGGTGTTCAAGCCACCTGGCGTAAAAGATAAGCAATTTGCTGTCCTAGGTTTGGGCCGTACAGGACTGGCGACCTGTCATGCGTTGAAGCGGGGAGGGGCTACTGTATTGCCCTGGGACGAAGCAGAACATTCTCGGGAATCTGCTCGAAGACAAAATATTGAACTTGTGGATATCACCCGGGAACGGATTTGGGAAGAAAACCGGATATCCAGATTGATCGTTTCACCAGGAATTCCCCACCTGTATCCCGAGCCTCATCCCATAATTCGAATGGCTCTGAATAGAGGAATACCGGTCGATAATGACATTGGTTTGTTCTTCCACTTCCACGAACATTTCAAGCAAAGCAAACCTGAAGGAGAGATTCCAAAAATTGTTGCGGTAACCGGAACAAATGGAAAATCAACCACAGCTGCCCTGATCAACCATGTTTTGCAATCACATGGGTACAAAAGTGCCCTGGCGGGGAATATAGGAATAGCCGTATTGGGTTTGGAAAACCTTGAGGAATTGACCCACATTATTCTTGAGGTTTCGTCCTACCAATCGGAGGCCGCCAGCAGGTTAAATCCAGATGTGGCCATTTTTTTGAATCTTGATGAGGACCACTTGGACAGGCATGAGGGGATGGGGGGCTATTTTGCTGCAAAGAGAAGGTTGTTTGATGGGGATAATCTGGAATTGGCCATAATTGGAGTTGATGAACCCGAAGGAGAGTTTTTGGGTAATAATATTGTTTCCAGGGGTCAGGGAACCCGCTTGGCAATAATTTCAAATGATAAATCGAAGAAAATTCCCCATTATGGCATGATCGGTTCGAACAAAACCCTGACCGAGTTTGCAGATGGCAAAGTCATCGGCACATATTCAATGGGAAACAATCCCGGCCTATTGGGCAATCATAACCTTCAGAATGCAGCCGCAGCCTATTTTGCCTGTTGTCATCTGAATGTCCCGGTTGAGAAGGTAATCGACTATTTCAATCGTTTCGATGGCTTACCCCACAGAAGTCAGGTTGTAGCTAAAAAGAACGGTGTCATCTATATCAATGACTCCAAGGCCACCAATGTCAAAAGTACCACAAGGGCTCTGGAGTCCCACCAGAGAATACACTGGATTGCCGGTGGATTGGCAAAGGAAGGTGGTATCAAGACACTCGGAAAATCACTCAACAATGTCAAACATGCGTATTTTTTTGGTCACTCCGCAAAGAATTTTGCTCTTGAACTCAGACAAGTTCCCCATTCGGTATTCCCCAACCTTCCCGAGGCCATAGGGGCCGCATCAACTAACGCCCGGGCAGGAGACACTGTCCTGTTAGCTCCTGCAGCAGCAAGTTTTGATCAATACAGGGATTTTGAGGAGCGAGGATTTCATTTTATCAGTGAAGTCAATAAAATTACTTGAAATATCCGCGTTCATGATTTATTGATTCTTCAGGGTCTTGAGGCCCATTAACCAAAATAGAATCCATTAAGGATCGATTGGTAAGGAAAGAGCAGAGCAGTATCATGACAACAATTACCCACACTTGGGAGGAGAATCCCAATTCCGGTGCCCACATTGTGAAATGGTGGCGCGAAGTCGACAGGTTTTCACTCGCCGCAGTTCTAACTCTGTTCATCATCGGAGTTATCTTGTGTTCTTCGTCAACAACCCCTCTTGCCGAGAGGAACAACGTACCTTCAATGTATTATTTCTTCCGTCATTTAATCCTTGGGCTTGGAGGGTTATCCGTAATGGTTTTGTTATCCATGCTCCAACCAAAGTCTGCCCTCAGGGTTGGATGTTGGGTATTCCTAGTCTCGTTCCTCCTGATATTGTTCTTGCCAATAATCGGTACTGATTTTGGCAAGGGATCGATTCGTTGGTTAAGCCTGGGCTTTACTTCAATACAACCATCGGAATTCCTGAAGCCCGGCTTGATCATATTTTCGGCCTGGCTGTTTCGCGGTGCATTTGAAAATAACAACAACTTTGGAATTTACCTTTCCATATTCATTACCCTTATTTGCTGTGTACTTCTGGTATTGCAGCCTGATTTTGGTCAAACGGGATTGGTCATTCTAGGCTGGTGTGCCATATATTTCGCTGCAGGTGCCCCGATCATGCTCCTGATCCTAATTGGTGCCATTCTGATCGCAGGTGCATATTTTGCCTATTCATTTTCATCCCACTTTGCCACTCGAATTGATTCCTTCATATCTTCCATCCTTGGTACAGGTACTAACAATGATCAGGTTGGGATCAGTTTTGCATCCATCCAAAATGGCAGTATTACGGGAACGGGGCCAGGTGGAGGCGAATATAAATGGAATCTTCCCGATGGCCATACTGATTTCATTATCGCCATTGCTGCCGAAGAATACGGGTTGATTTTGGTACTTGCTATTATCGCCATCTACCTTTTTATTGTTTTGCGTTCATTCTATCGCCTAAGCAAGGTTCGGGACAATTTTCTATTGTTTGCCGGAACCGGTTTGGTTATCAATATAATAGCCCAAACCTTTATTAACCTCGCTGTATCAGCGAAGCTTTTTCCTCCAACGGGCATGACCTTGCCTTTGATTTCATATGGTGGATCCTCCATGCTGGCAATTGGAATATCCTTGGGATTGCTGTTCTGTTTCACCAGAATACCGGACGAAAACGAGAGGGATAATTATATTTTTTAGAATCATGATTATTTGCTGAATGTCCAGAAAATCGAAGCCTCTCATCATTATTGCTACTGGAGGTACGGGAGGGCATGTCTTTCCTGCCCAGTCGCTTGCCGAGGAAATGGTAGCCAGGGGATGGCGGGTCAAGGTCTGGATGGACCACAGGGTAAAGGCTCTGGCCAGAAACTTCCCGCCAGAGTCACAATGTGATCTGATTCCATCAAAACCTTTCTCACAAAAGTCCTTGCTGGCCAAGATTGGTGTCGCCTTGATTTTGTCATGGAGTTTGCTGATTGTCCTTGGAAAAATCTTGGGAGACAGGCCCACCCGGCTAGTCGGTTTTGGCAGCTATGCCACCTTTACTCCGCTGTTGGGTGGAATGTTGTTGGGTATACCAAGCATCATTCACGAACAAAACGGCAACATGGGAATCGTTAATCGTCTTTTCTCCAAAAGAGTAAAGGTGGTGGCAAGTGGCTCTCATTCTCCCCAATTCCCTTCCGGAACAAATTGGGTGTTTACTGGAAATCCCATTCGCAAGGAGATTCTCTCCAATTTGGGTCATGCGTATGAATTTCCTTCCGATCAGAAAATAAATGTTCTGATTATTGGGGGCAGCCAGGGAGCCAGGATTTTTGATCAAATAATACCAGATGCTATATCAGGATTACCCGGTGAACTTCTTCAAAGATTATCAATACATCAACAGGTAAGGGAAGAAAATCTGTCCGATGTTGAAAGTATTTATCAGGGTTTGGGAGTGGATTATGAAATCAAGCCCTTTTACGGGAATATCCCTGAATTGATGACCAAATCACAATTGATCATTGCACGCTCGGGAGCTTCCTCGATTGCAGAAATCATGGCAATGGGCTTGCCGTCAATCCTTGTTCCATTTGCTGCAGCTTCCAACGATGAACAAACCATCAACTCAAAATCTCTCGAAAAAGCAGGCGCGGCTATAGTACTTGGGGAAAATATCCTCAAGCCAGAATTGATGAGTGAAGCAATAGTTAGTATCCTTGGAAATCCTGAAAAGGCTAGGCAAATGGCTGCAACAAGCAAAAGCTTGGGAGTAGCTGATGCAGCCAAAAGGTTGGGGGATTTGGTAGACAACCCCAAGGATGGAGCAAAAAATTGAATTGGGTTACGAAATTCTCGACACAGGTTGGTACGATCCACTTTATCGGTATTGGTGGTATCGGAATGTCAGGCATAGCTGAGGTTTTGCTAACCCTTGGCTATACCGTGCAAGGTAGTGATATCAACGATTCGAATATTACCAGAAGGCTCAAGTCACTGGGTGCAAGGATATTCCTTGGCCATTCCCCGGATAATGTCATGGACAGTGCAGCAGTTGTTGTTTCCTCTGCGATATCACCTGACAATCCAGAATTGAAACAGGCAAGGGAGTTGGGACTTCCCATTGTCAGAAGAGCCGAAATGCTTGCAGAATTGATGAGGTTCAGATCCAACATTGCGGTTGCCGGAACTCATGGTAAAACGACCACCACCACTCTGGTTGCTACTCTCTTAGAAAAGGGTGAATTTGATCCCACAGTCATCAATGGAGGAATCATCAAAGCTTACGGTTCCAATGCCCGAAAGGGAGAGGGAGACTGGATGGTGGTTGAAGCCGATGAAAGTGATGGCACCTTTCTCAAACTTCCTGCTACAATCGCGATAGTTACCAACATTGATCCCGAGCACATGGATCATTATGGATCATTCGACAATTTGCGGCATGCTTTCGACTCTTTCGTTTCAAACATTCCATTCTACGGGTTTGCTGTCTGCTGTATTGATCATCCCGAAGTTCAAGCTATGGTGGGTAGAATAACCGATCGAAGAATTATTACCTATGGTGCAACCAATCAGGCTGATATCCAGTTCAGGTCACTTGGTTTCGAGAACGGTTTGTCCAATTTTGAGGTAAATTTCAACTTGGATGGGGGTGCAAGGGGGTTGTTTCAACTTCCCATGGTCGGTGAGCACAATGTTTCAAATGCAGTCTCGGCGATCACGGTTGCTTGGCAATTGGGTATGCCGATTGATAGTATTGCAAGTGCACTCAAGGAATTCCGGGGGGTAAATCGGAGGTTTACCCAGGTAGGTATTGTCAATGATGTGGAAATTGTTGATGATTATGGTCATCATCCGGTGGAAATCAAAGCAGTTCTAAAGGCTGCACGACAGAAAACCAAGGGGCAAATCATTGCCATTCACCAACCCCACAGATTTACCCGTCTCAATAATCTCTTCAATGAATTTTGCCGTTGCTTCAATCGGGCTGACCTGGCAATCATTACAGATGTTTACGCTGCTGGCGAGACTCCCATCAAGGGCGTCAGCAAGGAATCATTGGTTGAAGGTCTTATTCAACATGGCCACAAGAATGCTATGACTGCCCGGGGGCTTGATGAATTGACAGAAATTATAGGCAAGACAGCCAGTCCCGGAGATATGGTTATCTTCCTCGGGGCCGGTAATATTTCCGAATGGGCCTATGCCTTTCCCGACCTATTGGTACAAAACAGTGTGCGGTAAAATGAAACCGGAATTGTTCAAGGAAGCTTCAGGGTTTGAATACCGAGGGATTCTCAAATCCAACTGTACACTTGGTTCTAGAAGTTGGTTGGGTGTTGGGGGGAACGCCAATTGGTTGTATCAGCCAGCGGACCTTGATGATTTGGCAGAATTCATCAGGAACATCAATAATCACATTTCCTATTTTGTCTTGGGTGCTGGTTCAAACCTGATTATCAGGGACGGGGGGTATCGTGGGTTGGTCATAAGGCTTGGCAGGGAGTTTTCACATATTGATTGTGACAATAACCAGGTGACTGCTGGAGCGTTTGCCAAAGATTCCCAGATCGCAATCAATGCTGCCCAAAGTGGCATTGACGTAACCTTTTTGAGGACCATACCAGGTACCATAGGCGGTGCCGTGAAAATGAATGCAGGGTGTTATGGCTCGTACCTTGCCGACCACCTTGTAAGGGTTGGAATTATTACCCGGAATGGGGATTTAAAATATCTGGCCAGGGATGAGTTGGAATTTTCCTACAGATCAAGCGGTATAGAGGATGATGCAATTATCGTGGAGGTTGTACTGAATGGTGAAAGTGGCAATCCGGATAGGCTGATGGAAAGGATTGAGTCCTACTTGGACAAACGTAACAGGACCCAACCGACGGGATTGAAAACTGCTGGTTCAACCTTTCGTAATCCCGTTGGATACTCTTCGACCTTTGATCAGGATGAAGATACGGAACTCCTAGCTTGGAAACTGATAGATAAGGCGGGTATGAGGGGAATGAGAAAGGGTGATGCTCAGGTATCGGAGAAACATCCCAATTTTCTCTTGAATCTTGGAAATGCAACAGCATCCCAAATCGAAAACCTGGGTGAAATGGTTCGAAGGGTAGTATACCAACAAAGCGGTACCATACTGGAATGGGAAGTAAAACGGATTGGAGAATTGGTCCATCCAAAAATCCATGAAGGTCACCACGGATAGATAGCGCGTTATGTCAAGTCAGGATTACCAGAAAGTCGCAGTGGTCATGGGAGGATTTTCCTCTGAAAGGGAAGTGTCCCTGGTAACAGGACAGGAATGTAGTCGTGCCCTGAAGGGTGAAGGTTTTGAGGTTATTGATATAATCGCTGATATTGACCTGATTGACCTTCTGACAAAAGCAGAACCTGATGTTATTTTCAATGCACTACACGGACGTTGGGGCGAAGATGGCTGTGCTCAGGGTATATTCGAATGGTTGCAAATTCCCTATACGCATTCAGGAGTACATGCATCTTCAACAGCAATGGATAAAATTAAAACCAAGGAGGTTTACGAAGCCAATCAACTTCCTACTCCCCAAGGCAAAAAAATCCCCAAGTATAAGGAAGTAGAGCATTTGCCTTTCAAGCCACCATATGTCATTAAGCCAGTCAGGGACGGGTCTTCAGTAGGAGTTGAAATAGTTCACTCGGAAGAAAACTGTTCGGTTTTGGGCAAGAAATTTGAAGTTGATTACATGATAGAGAAATATATTCCCGGCAGGGAATTGACTGTAAGTGTACTCAATGACAATTCCCTGAATGTTACCGAAATCATTACCAGGGGATTTTATGATTATAGTGCCAAATATAGTGAAAATGGCTCTTACCATGAAGTTCCCGCAAAAATCCCTGAAGATGTATTCGAGGCCTGTCTCAAGTATGCTGAAGTTGCTCACCATGCATTGGGATGTGAAGGATTGACCCGAACCGATTTTCGTTGGAATGATACACACGGGTTGGATGGATTGATGCTTTTGGAAACGAATACCCAACCCGGGATGACCCCGACATCACTATCCCCCGAACAAGCCAGGTTAACAGGCTTGGATCTTGGGCAATTGTGTAGAAAACTGGTTGAGATGGCTAGCTGGAACAAATAAAAATTAGCATCCGGTTCGAAAAGCGATGAATTATCTCAAGACTATTTTCTTTAACAAATATACGCTGATAGCCTTTAACTATGTTCTACCTCTGGTTGTGGCAGCTGCGTTCATATTCATGTGGTTCAGGTTTTTCCCACCAGACCAGGGTTTCTGGAAAGAGCCCTTGCTGGTTATCACTAACTGGGGAGACGAACAGAACTTGAAAATTACGGATGTGGAGGTATTGGGAGCATCGGAGGTTCTTGATACTCAAATATCCCTCTATTTGACCGAAGAACTTAGGAAAATCAATCTCAACTCTCTCAACCTCAACCTGAACCAATTGAAAAAAGGCATCACATTTATTCCATCTGTCACTGATGTTGAACTTGCCATTGAAAAAAATGGTGTTTTGAAAGTTGTAGTTGAGGAAAGAATTCCACTCGTTTTATGGTATGATAATGAGCAATATCACCTTTTGGACAAGGATGGGTTTTCTCTGGATACCGTCACCAATCGAAATACCTATTACGATTTTTTTGTTATTGCCGGCAAGGATGCCCACAAAAAGGTATTGGAGGCTATGGAAATCCTGTCCGTGTCAGAGAAGATAAATCATCATATTAGAGGGCTGGTTTGGGTAGGGCAACGACGGTGGGATGTAATTATGGATAGGGACAGAGTGATCAAACTACCTGAAAAAGAACCACTTGAGGCCATGCGGAAATTAATGGTTCTGGACGAAAACGAGAATTTGCTTTCAAGGCAGATCTCCATACTTGACCTCAGAATTCCAAAAACGATTTATGTGAGGAATTACACTAACCAATAATAACTTGAGGAAGAATAATGAAAGAGCAGTTCAAATTTCAAAAAAGGATGAGGGAACATCAAAACAATGCCCGGTCGAGGGGATTCATCAATGTCCTGGATATAGGATCCTCAAAGATATCGTCAGCTCTGGTCCAGATAGGGGATACCAAATCTGACAGGGTAATTCCCAAGGCCGGATTGTTTTTACCCAATCTGGGTTGTCGAGTTCTTGGTTTGTATTACACGGGTTCAGACGGAGTTGAAGACGGGGAGGTCATTGACCCTGTCCAGACTTCAAATGCTATCAAGAAAACCTTGCACCACACGTTTCGAATTGCCGGAGGGAGATCAAATGAAGTTGTCATTGGTTTTTCGGGTTTGACACAATCATCCAGCATTTACACGGGGAGTACTGAATTATTTGGGAATCAGGTCACCGAAAAGCATATTGCCAAGGCCATATTGGACAGTAAGATACCCGCAAGCATGGAAGGCAGCGAATTCATTCATGCCCAGCCAATAAACTTTGCCATTGATCATCGGGGAGGAATATTGGACCCGAGAGGTCAATCCGGCAATAGACTTACTGTGTCGATCAATGCCGTAACCATATC
>WTGT01000302.1 GCA_011523445.1 Paracoccaceae bacterium | reverse complement strand
ACCTAAAATTAGCCCAGAAATGACTGCAAAGGCTTTCAGGATTGGGGGCCCCCAAATGGTCAAACCAATGATTAGGGCTAGTGTAGAAAACCCTACTCCGGCATTGAGGGAATCATTCTCTAATTCTGTTCCGATTCCCAGAATGTTTCTGAGGCCTAACAAACCGACCTCTATACCAATTATAAAAACTGCCAATCCTGCAATTTCAACTGGAATTACTTCCTTCATTCGAGTGATAATCTTGCTTACAACAAGCTGAACTACACCCACAACACTTAACATTCCAAAGGCGAGACCCAACCCACCCATTTGGGATGCTATTGCCATGGCAGGAAATGCTGCTGAAGTTGAATGCATGGGCACAAAAAGCCCGATTCCAATCTGGTTTCTGTTCAAGGTCTGAAGTATGACTCCTATACCGGCCGAAACCATGGTCAGGGCGACAAGATGAATCTGTTCATCAATTTCCAACCCCAATGTTCGCCCCAAAACCAGGGACAGTGTCATAATCGTACCTAGAAGGGATATTTGCTGGACGGCCGCTAAAATGGCTACAGGTAATGGAGGTTTGTCGTTAACCCAGTATTTGATTTCTTCCGGTTGCTGCAAATTCCATTCCCAATTGAAAACAACATTTATCCACTATTAGGTTGCTAACCTATAAGCGGGTTTTAAATAGGCTGACCTCCCTTTATCAAGGTGCCATATGGATTTAAAGGATGTTTTTGGTTAACTCATTCCAAAAATCTTTTCCTTCAAATGAAGTTTCTGTTTTTTCATTTCGGCAATCTGGATGTGATCAGGACTGGGTGACTTTTCAGCTTGCTCTACTCTCTCGGAAAGTTCTTTGTGCTTTTGTTTAAGTGCTTCAAGATATTCCATTTCTGCCATTTGATAAATTGCTCCTTTTCCTCGAAATTAAATCTACTCGATAGTAAATCACGTAAGTATTATACACCATAAATTTTTTTAAGAAAAACAGGATTTTAGAGAAATTCTTAACAGATCAGGACTTTTTTTGCATGACCATGAATCACAAAGAAATTCCCTTGCTTGCCATGACCAGAAAGAGAACTGATGTAAATCAGAATATCACTGTCATAGAAGAAACATTTTCTCCTCTTGAGAATCAAAGAATTCTTGATATCGGTTGTGGTCGAGGAGATTTACTCAAGGCACTTGCAGACAGATTGGCCAAGCCAACCGGAATTGATGTTAACAAGCAATCACTGATTGAAGCAAGTAGAAAATGCCCACAGGCTGAACTCATCCGCACTGGTGCTGGTAACATGGTTTTCCGTGATCATGGCTTTGATGGGACCATCATTTTGAACACCCTGCATCACATACCTGAAAAGGAAATTCAGAGAGGATTGCAAAAGGCACTGCAAGTTACCAAGCCAGGATGTCCGGTTCTGATCATTGAACCCTTGAATTTCGGTAGTTTTTTCAAGGTTTTCAAACCCTTAGATGATGAAACTGAAGTTCGCCGGAATGCCTTGCATGAATTGCACGATTTTATTGAAAGGGGTTTGGGGCGGTTGGATGACGCCTTTGAATACATGACTTCCGTCAGGGTCAGTAGCATTGAGGCCATTGTGAATAATGCCATTTCTGTCGATCCCCAAAGGGCAAATAGGGTCGAAATGGTCTTTGAGGAAATGAAAGAACTCTTTCAACAACATGCACTAAAACAGCAAGGACACCTGATACTGGAGCAACCCAAGATTGCCTTTGTCTTGACCAAATAATTATTCCGTAATTTGGTCACCCCAAGGTTTATATTCGATCAATAATAGGCGTTCGTAGCATTAAGGGCATTCTCGATAATGAAATCCCTTCTTGGCGGGACATCCTTGCCCATCAACTTAATAAGCAGGTCATTTGCTTCCGCCACATCTTCCACCTTTACCTGCAGAAGGACCCTTTCATTAGGATCAAGGGTCGTTTCCCAAAGCTGTTCGGGATTCATTTCTCCCAAACCCTTGTATCTTTGAAGTGAAAGTCCCTTTTGTCCAATCTCCAGTATCTTCGCCAGTAATTGGGAAGGTGCAAAAATCATTTCGGTCTTTTGCCTGATTATCAACTCCGCAGGGTACTGATAGACACTTTCCAAATCCTCGGCCATGGAAACCAGTTTCTGACATTCAGGAGTAACCAGGAAACTCCTTCTTAGGGTCTGTAATTCCTCAACACCACGCAGGGTTCTTCTGAAGGTCAGCCCACCATCTTGGGCAGGTCTTCCAGCCCAACCCTTTTCGTACTCGAGTGCAGCCATGTTCAATCGATCAGCAACTCTGTCAGCTGCCTTTTGGGGATTGCTCCTGATATCTTTTGAAAAGATATTCGCTATGGCTCCATGCTCAATGGCTGGCAGCCAGTGATTGGCCTGAAATTTGCCAAGTATTTTTTTCAGTTCCTGAGCCTGGTTGATTACTCTGATCAAATCGGCTGCAGCCAGAGTTTCCCCAGTTCCTAAGCGGAGCAAAGCCCCATCACTTCCTGCCTGAACAAGGAAATTGTCCAATTCACCCTGATCCTTGAGGTACGTCCCCGAATTCCCTCTTTGAACTTTGTATAAGGGTGGTTGTGCAATGTAGAGATAACCGTTTTCTATAATTTCCGGCATTTGGCGGAAAAAGAAGGTGAGCAACAGGGTTCGTATGTGGGCCCCATCAACATCAGCATCGGTCATGATAACAATTTTATGATATCTCAGTTTTTCAATATCAAATTCATCTCTTCCGATGCCTGCCCCGAGTGCCGTTATCAAGGTACCTATTTGTTCATTCCCCAAGACCTTGTCAATTCTGGCCCTTTCTATATTCAATACCTTACCTCGCAAGGGTAAAACAGCCTGATTGGTCCTTGTTCTTCCCTGCTTGGCTGATCCACCGGCGGAGTCACCCTCGACAATAAACAACTCAGAGTTTCGGGGGTCCTTTTCCTGACAATCTGCAAGTTTGCCCGGGAGTGAGGCAATGTCCAATGAGGATTTCTTTCTGGTCAGATCCCTTGCTTTCCTAGCTGCTTCCCTAGCTTCGGCAGCTTGGCTAATTCGGATCAATATGTTTTTGGCGATCGCCGGGTTTTCCAGAAAATATTCCATCAACTTTTCCGATACCAGGGTGGAAACGGCGGTTTGTACATCGGTAGAAACCAGTTTATCCTTGGTTTGAGAACTGAAATCGGGTTCAGGCCGTTTGATGGAAATGACACAAGTCATTCCCTCCCTGATGTCGTCACCATTGAAGCGGGTCTTTATTTGACGGGAAGATTGCCCGTATTCAGCAGCATACGAATTGACGGTTCTGGTCAAGGCTGCCCGAAAACCGGCAACATGGGTTCCTCCATCTGCTTGGGGAATGTTATTGGTGTAGGGCATGATGAGTTCATGGTAGGAATCGTTCCACCAGAAGGCAATTTCCACCCCGACCTTGTCCAGTTCACCGGTTATGAAAATGGGTTCTTCCTGAAGTGGCTCGCGCGAGGCATCCAGGTAGGCAACAAATTCCCTGACTCCCCCTTCTGAGTAGAAACTTTCCTCCTTTGGTTCGGACTCCCTTTCGTCTCTGAGAACAATTTTCAGCTGGGAATTCAGAAAGGAAAGTTCCCTGAACCTTTTTTCGAGACGTTCCCATTCAAAGTTGGTGTTATTGAACCGATCAAAGCTGGCCATGAATTTTACCTTTGTACCGGTCTTATCTCCACAGGGGCCCAATTCTTTCAATGGTTCTACTGCTTCCCCGTGTTCAAAGCGAACAAAATATTCCTTGCCATTTCGCCAGACGGTTACTTCCAACCAATCCGATAAGGCATTGACCACGGATACACCCACACCATGGGTCCCACCGGAGACCTTATAGCTGTTGCTGTCGAATTTTCCACCTGCGTGCATTTGGGTCATAATGACCTCGACAGCAGATTTACCTTCCTCTTCCATTATCCCGACTGGGATGCCACGCCCATTATCTTCAACCGAGACACAACCGTCATCATGCAAAACAATCTGGATCTGGTCGGCATGACCTGCCAATGCCTCATCAACTCCATTATCAGCAACTTCATAAATCAGGTGGTGCAAGCCATCACCGTTCTGTACATTTCCGATATACATGCCCGGTCTTTTCCGGACACCTTCAAGACCTTTCAAGACCTTGATTTTCTCTTCATCGTATGTTTCTGTTGCAGCTATATTTTCTGCCAATTTCAACTCCTATTTTCTGCTCCTTAAAATATACTTGTTTTGATTGGAAAATAAAACATACAAGGGCATAATTTTGGTTCTTTTTTATAACTGTAATCCTGCAATCTAAACTTGACCACAGCAGCATGATTTTCTGTTCTCCAAATCACCTGTCTCCTGGAATCAGAGTTATGCCCATTTCAAAATGTGATGTCGTGAAAAAAACAAATCCTTGACATCAGGCATTCTTGTAAAGA
>WTGT01000314.1 GCA_011523445.1 Paracoccaceae bacterium | reverse complement strand
GTCTCCTCAGTATATGGAAGTAGTTGGCTGGGGTTGTACAATTGGCAACGATCCAGTTATCTTCAGCCGATAATTGCAGAAACCTTTCCAACCGGGCCGACGAGTGTTCGGGTCCCTGTCCCTCGAATCCATGCGGAAGCAGGACAACCAACCCCGACATCCTCAACCATTTCCTTTCACCCGAGGCAATGAATTGATCAAAGATTATCTGGGCACCATTGGCAAAATCTCCAAATTGTGCTTCCCACAATACCAAGGCATTCGGTTCCGTTAATGAATACCCGTATTCAAAACCCAATACAGCGAATTCGGATAGCATTGAATCAATAACCTGCAATGATTTCTGATCATCTTCCAGGTGATTGAGGGGATAGTATCTATCCTCTGATTCCTGATCGATGAAAGCCAGATGCCGTTGGCTGAAGGTCCCACGGGTACTGTCCTGACCGGCAAGCCTGACTGGATACCCTTCCAGTAGCAAACTGCCGAAAGCTAGGGCTTCTCCGATGGCCCAATCACACCCGCTGCCCGTTTCAAACACCTTCTTTCTACCGCTTAGAATTCTTTTCAGGGTAGGATGGATATTGAAGTCATCGGGATAACCGGACAACCCCTTGCCGATTTTCTGGATGACTTCCTCCCTGATACCTGTTCGCCCTCTTTCATATTGTTCAGGCAGGGTACGAAGATGAGACCATCTTCCATCAAGCCAATCGGCTTCATTGGGACGGTAGGAATTGGCAACCTCCAATTCATTTTCCAGCTTTTCCCTGAATTTGGTTTTCATTTCGAAAATATCATTCTCGGGAACCAGACCCTCCTGAATCAGTTTCTTGGAGTAAACCTCAAGGGTGGTTTCATGCTTTCTGATGTTCCTGTACATCCTTGGTTGGGTAAACATGGGATCATCCCCCTCATTATGACCAAACCTGCGATAACAGAACATGTCGATAATAGCATCCTTGTGGAATTTCTGGCGAAATTCCGTAGCAACCTTGGCGGCATGAACCACCGCTTCGGGATCATCACCATTGACATGAAAAATCGGTGCTTCGATCATCATGCCGATATCGGTGGGATATGGTGAGGACCGTGAATAAAACGGTGTGGTGGTAAATCCAATCTGGTTGTTGACTACAAAATGGATGGTTCCACCCGTTTCATGACCGTCCAGACCGGATAGGCCAAAGCATTCGGCCACAATTCCCTGACCGGCAAAAGCAGCATCACCATGGAGTAAAACCGGCAACACCTTTGTGCGGTCATGATCTTCCAACTGCTCCTGCTTGGCCCTGACCTTGCCGAGCACAACAGGATTGACGGCTTCAAGATGCGATGGATTGGCAGTTAGTGACAAATGGACACTGTTGCCATCAAATTCGCGGTCCGAGGAAGCACCCAGATGATATTTGACATCACCTGATCCCTCAATGTCTTCCGGTTTGTAACTTCCCCCATGGAATTCATGCAATATTGCCCTGTAGGGTTTGCCCATGACATTGGCAAGTACATTCAGACGGCCCCGGTGGGGCATGCCTATGACAATTTCCCTCATCCCCAGCGAACCACCACGCTTGATGATCTGTTCCATTGCAGGAATCAGGGCTTCACCACCATCGATGCCAAATCTCTTGGTTCCGGTATACTTTACATGGAAAAACTGCTCCAGACCCTCGGCTTCAATTAGCTTTTGAAGAATTGCCCGTCTTCCTTCCGAGGTAAATTGTATTTCCTTCCCGTAACCCTCGATTCTTTCCTTTAGCCAACTTGACTGTTCAGGATCGGATATATGCATATATTGCAGGGCAAAGGTGCCACAGTATGTCCTTCGGACCAATTCGAGGATCTGTCGCATGGTCGCTGTTTCAAGCCCAAGGACATAATCGATGAATATCGGCCGGTCCAAATCATCTTCTGTAAATCCGTAATTGTGAGGTTCAAGCTCGGAATGCGGTACATGATGATGGAGCCCGAGGGGATCCAGGGTGGCTATGCGATGTCCCCTTATTCTATATGCCCTGATAACCATCAGGGCTCGAATGGAATCCAGGACTTTCTGGTGAATTTCCTCTTCGGAAACCCCCATCATTCCACCTGAGGCGATTTTTGCCCTGAGTTTGGTTTCTATGTTGTGCCCGAATGCTTCGATTTCCGATTGCCATTGACCATCCAGGGCTGAAAGGGTTTCGGTGCGGGGAATGCAGGGCCAGTTGGATTTGGTCCAAGAGGGAGTTGAGCCATTCAAGCTATCCTTGAAACCCGTGGCATTGAAGTAATCTCTCCAAGTTTTATCAACTGATTCGGGATTGGTATTGTACTTTCTTTGAAGCAATTCAATGTATTGAGTATTCCCCCCTGAAAGGAAACTCGTCGAATGTAAATCCTTGTTGGTTATTTTCTCGGCCATAATATCTCCAAGATCAAATGAAATTCAGACTTCGATCAACCCTTGATTGCCTCCATTACAGCTTCACCAAGGGTTGCAGGGCTATCGGCGATAATGATTCCGGCCTTCTTCATGGCCTCGATTTTATCACCGGCACCTCCCTTGCCACCGGATATCACTGCCCCGGCATGCCCCATTCTTCGTCCCGGGGGTGCCGTCAGACCTGCCACAAATCCGGCGATGGGTTTCCTTCTGCCTTTTTTTCCTTCGTCAATAATATATTGTGCCGCTTCCTCTTCAGCACTACCACCGATTTCACCAATCATGATTATTGATTCTGTTTCATCATCGGCCAAAAACAACTCAAGTGCATCAATATGTTCCGTTCCTTTGATCGGATCACCACCGATACCGATACAGGTTGATTGTCCCAAACCTATATCGGTCGTTTGCTTGACAGCTTCATAAGTAAGGGTACCCGATCTGGAAACAACACCAACCGTACCCTTTTTGTGGATATGGCCCGGCATGATTCCAATTTTACATTCATCCGGTGTAATTACCCCTGGGCAATTGGGTCCAACCAGGCAGGATTTTGAACCAAGCAAGGCCCGTTTTACGGGTATCATGTCCAGAACCGGTATCCCCTCGGTGATACAGACGATCAGTTCGATTTCAGCATCAATGGCTTCCATGATTGCATCGGCAGCAAAGGGTGGCGGGACATAGATTGCTGTGGCATTTGCATCTGTACTTGCCTTGGCTTCATGTACGGTATCGAATACCGGTAGGTCCAGATGCGTCTCACCCCCTTTGCCTGGTGTTACACCACCAACCATTCTGGTTCCGTAGGCTATTGCCTGTTCGGAATGGAATGTTCCTTGGGAACCAGTAAAACCCTGGCATATGACTTTCGTATCTTGATTAACCAGAACTGCCATCTATCATTCTCTTTCTTTAACAAAATCCATTAAAGTGATAACTATTTTACAGCCTCGACGATTTTTTGGGCTGCCTCACCAAGATTGCTGGCTGCAATGACGTTCAACCCGCTCTCGGCAATTATTGCATTGCCTTCATTGACATTCGTTCCCTCAAGCCTGACGACCAAAGGTACCTCAAGACCGACATCTTTGACTGCTTCAACTATACCGTTGGCGATAATATCACATCGCATGATTCCACCAAAAATGTTTACCAGAATTCCCTTGACCTTGGGATCGGATGTGATGATCTTGAACGCTTCAACAACTTTCTCCTTGGAGGCACCCCCGCCAACATCAAGAAAGTTCGCCGGTTCGGAACCATAGAGTTTGATTATGTCCATGGTGGCCATGGCCAGACCTGCTCCATTGACCATACAGCCTATTTCGCCGTCCAAGGCAATATAGTTCAAATCATATTTCGAGGCTTCCAATTCCTTGGGATCTTCTTCTGATTCGTCTCGAAGGGCCAGAACCGATGAATTCCTGTAGAGCGCATTGGAGTCAAAGCCCATCTTGCAATCCAGGCATTTTAAATCACCGCTTTTGGTAACAATCAGGGGATTGATTTCCAGAAGTTCGGCATCCTTTTCGAGAAACAGGCCATAGAGACTCTGGATAAGCTTAACACATTGCCTGATTGCCCTTCCACTCAAGCCGAGGGCAGCGGCCGCCCTGCGTCCGTGAAATCCCTGAATACCGGTTGCCGGATCAATCCTGAAGGTTACAATCTTGTCCGGTTCATTGGCCGCAACATCCTCAATATCCATTCCACCTTCGGTGGAACAAACGAAGGAAATCTGAGAGGTAACCCTATCCAAAAGAATAGCTAAATACAGTTCCCTGTCGATTTCGGCTCCATCTTCAATATAAATACGATTGACCTGTTTTCCTGCAGGTCCGGTCTGGTGGGTAACCAATGTCCGGCCGAGCATTCTTCTGGCTTCAATTGCAGCCGCTTCGACCGATCGGGTTATCCTAACTCCCCCGTCCGAACCTGCATCAGGTTCCTTGAAGGTTCCCTTGCCCCTTCCACCTGCATGGATTTGGGCCTTGACAACCCAGACCGGTCCATCCAATTCGGCTGCGGC
>WTGT01000017.1 GCA_011523445.1 Paracoccaceae bacterium | reverse complement strand
GTTGAATACATCAAGATCAGTGGATGAATTCTGTTTCATGGACCCCAATACCTTGAGATCCATTCCACCCGTGAACGTGTCTTTCCCACTGGCCAGTACAATCCCCTTTACCTTGGGGTCATTTATTGCCTGGTTCATGAAGGTATCGAGTTCGTTGAAACCCTCCCAGGACATGAGATTCATAAATTTATCCGGGCAATCCCAGGTAATTGTGGCAACCCCTGATTGGTCTATATCAAAATAAAAATCGGCCATTAGACAATGTTCCTAAAGATTCTCAATTATTGTGGTAACACCCATTCCACCGGCAACACATAATGTAGCAAGGCCAAGGGTCTTATTAGTTCGTTCAAGTTCATCCAGCAGGGTTCCAAGGATTATCGCTCCGGTTGCGCCAAGCGGATGTCCCATGGCTATGGCTCCCCCATTGACATTGACCATTTCCGGATCAATACCGTAATGCTGAATAAACCTTAATGGAACAGAAGAAAATGCTTCGTTGACTTCAAACAGATCAATGTCACTGATATTAAGCGAAGCCTGCTTCAAAGCCTTTTCACTAGCTGGTATTGGACCAGTAAGCATAATTGTGGGGTCAGACCCTGATTTAGCCGTCGTAACTATTCTGGCTCGGGGGGTCAAATCATTGATTTCTCCGAATTCCCTGGAACCGATCAAAAGTGCCGCAGCCCCATCTACAATTCCTGAAGAATTACCGGCATGGTGAACATGATTGATTTTCTCCAGTTCCGGGTATTTCAATAATGCCACCTTGTCAAATCCGGGCATTACCTCACCCATTTGTTGAAATGATGGATTGAGACCTTCAAGTACCGCCAAATCGGTATCTGGGCGTATATGTTCATCCATTTCCAATAGTGTTGCCCCAATATCATCAACGACAGGTATCACGGATTTATCAAAACGCTTTTCTTTCCAGGCAATTTCTGCTCGTCTTTGAGATTCTACTGCATACTGATCACAATCCAATCTTGAGAAGCCGTATTTTGTAGCTATCAAATCGGCTGAAACACCTTGGGGGATTATGGAATGATTCATCGCAATGGTTGGATCCACCAACATGGCTGCACCATCCGATCCCATTGGAACACGACTAAGCATTTCAACACCTCCTGCAATATAGCCAGTTCCAGCATTACCCCTGATCTGGTTTGCAGCAAGATTGACAGCTTCCAGTCCGCTCGCACAGAAACGATTGATTGCAAGGCCTGGTATGTTGTCATCAAGGTTGGAATACAAGACCGCAGATCTGGCCAGACACCCTCCCTGCTCACCGACCTGAGTTACATTCCCCCAAATCAGGTCATCAATTGTTTTGGGATCAATATCGGCTCGCTCCAGGAGTTTGTTCAGAATGAAAGAAGATAACCATACTGAAGTGATCTCGTGCAGAGAACCATCCTTTTTTCCTTTACCCCTAGGTGTTCTGACAGAGTCATAAATAAAGGCTTCCATAGTTCTAAATTCCAAATGTTGTGAGTGATTAATAGCTAAACGTATTTGGTCAGCGATTTCTGGGCATCAAATCATAAGGATGTTTCCATCCTTTTTGGTTGGAGATATCTGTTAACCACCGATCAATGCCTGGCCATTCATTTCGTTCAAAGCCAAAAGGTTCTGGATAAAAGAGATAACCGCAACATGCAATATCGGCGATAGTAATGTGTTCACCCACAAGCCATTCACTTCCGTTCAATCTTTGTTCCAAAACGTTCAATGAGCCCCTTAAACGACCTTTATGCCAATCGATTACTTCCGCAGGTCTTTTTTCCTCGGGAAGAAAATTGGCAAGAAACCTAGTTGTCCCAGCCACCGATGACATCTTGTGATTATCCCACAAAACCCATCGTATTACCTCCAGTTTCTCGTCAGGAGTGTTGCCACCAAATTTTCCTGTTTTTGAAACCAGATACTGCTGAATTGCACCTGATTGGGACAATTTCTTGTTACCAGCAACCAGTAAGGGAGCTTCGCCCATGGTGTTGAGTTGCCTATATTCTGGTGTTCTGGTTTCACCATTGAAAAAATCAACAAAAACAGGTTTCCAAGCCACTTCCGCAAGTTCCATGGTCAATGCTGCCTTGTAGGAATTTCCACTCTCTCCAAAACAATATAATTCTAGAGGTTTGTCACTATTTTCCATGCTGAAATCCTTGGTTTGACGAAGTGCCGATTACGTTAGAAAAAAACTAATTTTTCATTGGTGAATTACAATAATTCAAACAGGATTTTGCACCAAAAAAAAGTAGGATTCATTCATGCCAACCAATTTACTTGGTCGGGTCAAAAAATTTTTGAATAGTTGGTTTTGTTGAAGTTATGAACTCAATCTTGCTTGATACGCCGATTCAATTCAAAAAATTGGGAAATAGAAAGTAAAAACCATAAGCCACAATGAGTGCGGGTATTGCAGAAATGATGGTTGCCCAAAAGGCTACCTTGGGATTTACGGCAATTGCAGGAAACAAGGCATCCCCATCATTTGAAATGGCATTTCCCATCAAAGCTGCAAATGGAAGTAGGCCATTGATATACAGGGCAGTCACGAGAACTTGTGGTCCACAACCGGGAATAAAGCCTACCAAAACTCCTGCCAATGGTAGGAGAGGGGTAACAATCTGGAAAACTTCATTCAGATCTATGGGTGTGAAAGCAACCATGTATTCGTAAAGCAGATAGGCACCAATAACCCATACAGATATGAAACTTGTTTCCACGGACATTCTGGTAACTGGAGTATCCTTGTGATTGGACATCGCCTTAACAGGTGAAAAAGTCCAAATATAAAGTCCAATAAAAGTTCCTAGAATTGATACAACCATAGGTAAAATCCCGAATGTTTGATAAAGATCAACCTGGAAAAGTTGACAAACACCCAATATCAAGCCTGGTATCATACAGACCAAATAAATTACATGAGTCCATTGGGTTTTACCAATTCTGGGTATCAGGTCAGATTTTATTTCGTTCGTACTACTCCGGAATGAAGGTCCCCACTTATGAACAATCCAGCCGAAAATGACTGCAACCAGAAATGACAAGGGAAGCACAACCACTGCAGCGTCAGGTCTTGTGGCTATCAAAAGAAAGGCGGCATCCCCCATGGTTGCAATCAGAGTTGCAACAACTGCACCGAAACTTGCATGACCAGAAGAATAGGCCGCCACAACGACAACTGCACCACCACAACCAGGTATAGCTCCCAGAAGGGCTGCAAGTGGGATTTCAAGGGTTTTGGAGCTTTTCAAGACTTCTCCAATATTGAATCCCAGAAGGCGTTCGGCACCATATACTAACAACAAGGTTGCTGCTACAAATACACTTACCTGGGTATAGGCATCAACAATCATTTCCCTTGTCAACTGCCCGAGCTGACCTGGCCAAAGGGTAAGGCAAATCAACAAAAGGGCAACTACAGGTCGCCTTGATCCTCTCGGGAAAATGTTTCTGATGGATCTGCCGAGTGAAATCTGGTTGGTATAAAGTGTTTGTCTAGTAAAATTCATCTTACTTGCAATTGAGAATCATTATCAACTAACCATTTAAAGTACCAATTCCTATTAATCAAGTAATCACTAATAAAAATAAAAAATTGACTTACATTTGCAGAATGTTTGAAATTCCATCAAATCTAACCGAAGCCAATGAATTCATACAAAGGCTTCCATTCTCCAAGGCCCTCAATATGAGGGTAGAAGAAATTGGCGAATGTAGGGCGGTAATGACAGTTCCGTATGATTTGCAGCTAATCGGCAATCCTTCCACCGGTATAATCGATGGCGGAGTGGTAACGGCATTAATGGATACATGTGGTGGATTGGCTGTATTGATTCATCCAGAAGTTAACCCTCCAATGGCCACATTGAATCTTAAGGTTGACTATATGCGACCAGCCAATACTGGACAGCAGATTACAGCTGAGGCCGAATGTTACAATGTAACCAGAACCGTAGCGTTTGTAAGGGTCATGGCCTTTGATGAAGACAGAAAAAGATCTGTTGCAACAGCGCTTGCAACTTATACGCTGAATTGAGTTATGAGCAAGTCAGGTACAGTAAATTCCAAGAAACAAATCCTCCATAAACAAGCGTTTGAAGGTATTCCGTACTTGAAGTTATTGGGTATAAGGCTGGATTTTGTAAATGATGAACTAACGGTTGTGTTGCCTTTCAGCGAGCAAATTATAGGCAATCCCGATCTACCAGCTATACACGGTGGAGCAACAGCTTCGCTTCTGGAGATTACAGCCAAGGTCACTTTGTGTCTGAAGATATTGTCAACGGATCCACTTTGCGAAACCAAATCCACCACCCTCGGTGAACAGGATTTGGAATTACCAAAAACAATATCCTTTTATGTGGACTATCTTCGTAGTGGTAAACCTTTGGATTCATTTGCAAGGGCTACGGTATACCGGATGGGAAGAAGATATGCTTCAGTCCAGGTAGAGGCCTGGCAGGATGATAGAAGCAGAATGTTTGCTCAAGGTACCGGTCATTTTCTCCTAATTTAGATCATGGTAAATTTTACGGCAGATGAGATTACTCATCGGCGAATTCTCAAAATCGCCATTCCCATATTGCTGTCAAATGCAACTGTTCCCATCCTTGGTGCAGTCGATACAGGTGTTATTGGTCAATTGGGTGAAGCTGCACCAATTGGTGCAGTCGGTCTAGGTTCAATAATAATTACAACAATTTACGGTTTATTTGGATTTCTGCGGATGGGAACATCCGGACTTGCCAGTCAGGAAAAGGGAAAAGGGGATGATTATGAATTGTCAATGATCATCTTCAGATCATTGATGATTGGATTTGTATTGGGGGTATTGGTTCTGATCCTCCATTTTCAGTTGTTTTATCTGGTAATGAAAATGGTGCCTGCATCACCCGAAGTTGAAAGGTTAACCGAAGAATATGTATCAATAAGAATTTTTTCGGCACCCGCGGCAATTGCCACCTATGGCATTACCGGCTGGTTGATAGCACAGGAAAGAACACAATCCGTCCTGGTACTGCAATTAGCCATGAATGGCTTGAATGTCATACTCGACATACTGTTTGTATTAGGTTTGGATTATGGCGTTGAGGGGGTCGCCTATGCAACCTTAATTGCCGAGTGGTTTGCCTTGTTTTTGGGCCTCTATCTCTGTAGAGAAGCCTTGAGGATAAAGTTCTGGGAAGAAATCCACAGGATTTTTGATCGAGCAAAATTCAACAGAATGGTTTCCGTCAATTCCGACATCCTCATCAGGTCTTTATTTCTGGGATTAGCCCTTGTCTCCTTTTTATTTCTCTCATCAGACTTTGGTGATATCACACTCGCTGCCAATCAGATACTTTTGCAATTCCTGTTTTTCACAGCTTATGCCTTGGACGGATTTGCTTTTTCATCCGAAACTCTGGTTGGACAATCCATAGGTGCCGAAAACAAGCCAGCCGTACGAAAATCATCCATACTTACCAGTACTTGGGGCATGATTACCGCAGTCATTGTTTCTGTTGTGTTTGCTTTGACCGGACCAATGATCATTACCATCATGACAACCGAACCAATGGTTCGGATTGAAGCCATGAATTATTTGTGGTGGGTTGTTTTGGTACCGATTATTGGCGGACCATCTTGGTTTTTGGATGGTATTTTCATTGGAGCTACCAAAACCAGGGAAATGAGAAATGGCATGATGATTTCGTTTTTCTTTTACGTAATAGCGCTGGTTATTACCATGCCGACTATGGAAAATGCCGGTTTATGGCTTTCCCTCTATATCCTGTTTATTTTACGCGCACTGACCCTTGGACTCAAATATCCAAGTCTGGAGAGGATGGACAGTTAGTAGCCGTTCAGGTAAGCCAATTCTTATGCTCGATACCCACCGCTTCGGTAATATTCGAATAACCGTCTTTTTCGAGTAAGAGACTTAGGCCACTGCAAATCTTTTTGATTAATCCTGTTCCCTGATAACAGATAGCGGTATAAAGTTGCAGGGCAGAAGCCCCAGCCTTGATTTTTGTATAGGCATCCTCGGCTGTAGAAATTCCTCCGACCCCAATTATAGGGACACCCCCCTTTGTTTGTGCATAAACCTGAGCCAGGGTTTTAGTCGAGATTTCAAAAAGATAGGGTCCGGTCAAGCCGCCTCTTTCCTGATAAATGGGATTGTTTGAAACAGGTCTGGATATGGTCGAATTGGTTGCTATGAAGCCATTTACACCTCCATCGAGAGAAACCGAGATGATTTCGTTCAATTGAGTAGGTTCATAATCAGGCGACAATTTCAAATACAGAGGTTTGTCGAATCCCAAATCTTTTTGCTTCAATGAGATTTTTTGCAAAAGTGTTGAAAGATTTTCCGGTGTACTTAATTCAAAATTTCGGTTGCCACTAGGGCTGGAAAGATTCAAGGCAAGGTAATCGGCACAACCACCACATTCAGTAATGACATCTAGAAAATCCTGAATCGGATCATTTGAATTTTTGTTATAACCTACACTCAAGCCAATTATTCCATTGCCGGACCATTGCTTCAACTTTTTTCCAATGGTCTTTGCACCATGGTTGTTTAATCCCATCCTGTTGATAAGTTCATGGGAAGATGCAATTCTGAAAAGCCGTGGTTTATCATTTCCTGCTTGTGGAAACGGAGTAACCGTCCCCAATTCAAGGAATGAAATGCCTGTCTTGAACAATCCCTTGATTGAAGTTGCATTTTTATCCAAGCCTGCTGGAATGCCAAGGGGATTGGTAAGCTGGATCTTGCCCAGCTGAGTTTTCAAGTTTGGTTGGCTAATCTGCGTTGTGTTAAATGGAAAAAGCCCCCATTCGGTCATCTTGTGGGATATATTCCTTGAGGATTCTGCAGGAAATAATTCGAGGATGGATATTGAATATTTTTCTAATTCCAACAATGGGTAGCCTAAATCAAAGGAAGAAATATTATAAGCTAAGTGTATTCAAACAGTTTGCCTTATACTTACATTATCTTTTCGGTAGTAAATTACCAGATCTAATTGGATAAACATTGACCAACCTTGACATTAAATTCCCGTCCATCGCAGACCTGAGGAAAGTTGCCAAACGTAAAATTCCCCATTTTGCCTTCGAATACCTAGATAGTGGTACGGGAAGTGAGTATGGGGTTAGGGAAAACAGGTATCGGTTGGATCAGATCAGGTTCCTGCCTGAAATACTGCATGGCGAGATTGCTTATGATTTAAGTCGGGAATTCATGGGTAAAACCTATCCATTGCCGATAGGAATAGCTCCTGTCGGGATGTCGGGACTGATTTGGCCTGGTGCAGAAAAAATTCTTGCAGGCAAGGCACACAAGGCAAATATACCTTTCTGCCTCTCAACGGTAGCTGCAGCCCTACCTGAAGACGTAGCTCCGATGATTGGAGATAATGGCTGGTTTCAACTTTATGTACCTTATAGTGGTGACGTCAGAAGGGATATATTTAAACGGGTGCGAAATGCAGGTTTCAGGAAGTTGGTGGTAACTGTTGATGTACCCGAACAATCAAGAAGGGAAAGACAAAGGAGGGCAGGCCTTGTCTATCCTCCAAAAATCACTCTTTCTCATATCGTATCGGCGATGATTTGCCCAAGGTGGAGTTTGGCAAGGCTTCAGGAAGGCATGCCTCGACTGAAATTGCTGGAAAGTTACGACGGTGACGATAAAAAAAGCAAGGATGGCAGTACCACTGCTGGATCTCTCTATAGGGGTAACATTGATTGGCCCACCATGGAGCATATCAGGGACGAATGGAAGGATGATATACTGGTAAAGGGTATCATGATCCCAGAGGATGCCTTGAGGTTGAAAAAATTGGGTATTGACGGGATTTGGGTGTCCAATCATTCCGGTAGGCAATTCGAAGGTGGTCCTGCACCAATTGAACAATTGCCAAAGGTTCGGGAAATACTGGGGAATGAATTCCCTATAGTTTATGATTCTGGTATCACTGGAGGGCTTGATATTATCAGGGCATTGGCCTGTGGGGCAGATTTTGTTTTTCTGGGCCGGGCATTCCATTTTGCAGTCAGTGCACTTCAGGGAAAAGGAGTCGAGCACCTTCTCCATATCCTGGCTGAAGACATGAAATCCAACATGGGGCAAATAGGTGCCAAAGATATCAAAGCCATCAAGGCCAAAAAAATAATTTTGCGAGATTGATTTTGATATTGACCAAAAGGGGTGTTTTGATATTCAATACTATTTATGAAATGTATTTTTATTGGATTGGTTTTTTTCATTTTTTGAGACTGGGATTACTTGATAAACGGGGGAAAACATGGATGTAGAAGCTGACAGGGACCTGGAACTGGTTCGACAAGCAGTCGAAGGTGCCAAAGGGTTGCCTAACAACCATTACATTGATCAGGCTACCTATGAAGAAGAAAGGGAAGTTCTGCTTTTCAATAATTGGGCCGGTATCGGTCTGGGATCAGATATTCCCAATCCAGGTGATGTTTCTCCGGTAAATTTTGCAGGCATGCCCTTGTTGATGGTCAGGAACCATGAAGGTGACATTCAGGTCTTCCAAAATACCTGTCGTCATCGTGGAATGATGCTGGTTGAAAAAAACTGTAATCTGAGAGGCACCATCCGATGCCCCTATCACAGCTGGAGTTACAATTTGGATGGTTCCCTGCGGGCGACTCCCCATGTTGGTGGGCCGGGTATGAACATCGATAAGCATATAGTCCGAAAGGATTTGGGATTAATCAAGATCAATACTTATGTATGGCGGGATATTGTTTTTGTTAATGTCTCAGGTACGGCCCCGACCTTTAGGGAATATGCGTCCAAACTTCTGAAAAGATGGCATGAACATGAACAGCCCATGTATCATGGGGGGCCGGTTTCGGGCTTTAATTTTGATGTAGCCTGCAATTGGAAACTGGCTGTGGAAAATTATTGCGAGAGTTATCATTTGCCCTGGATTCATCCCGGTTTGAACAGTTATTCAAGACTGGAGGATCATTACCATATCGAGGAACCGGGGCATTTCTCGGGCCAAGGCACCCTCGTTTACAGGCAAATCATAGGGGATCATGGTGAAACATTTCCCGATTTCAAGAATTTGAGCAAATTCTGGGATACCGGTGCCGAGTATATTGTCTTGTTCCCCAATGTGATGTTGGCAACCCAACGAGACCACGGTTATGCCATCATACTGCTACCACAAGGTCCCGAAAGAACGATTGAGCGAAACGAGATTTTCTACAGTTTTGATCCTGAAACCAGACCGGATCTGAAAGCACTTATCGAAAAGAATTCGGTTCAGTGGCGTGGGGTTCTTGAAGAGGACCTGTTTGTTATCGAGGGAATGCAAAAGGGTCGGCACGGTATCTTTTTCGATGGGGGTAAATTTTCTCCCGTCATGGATAGTCCGACCCATGTATTTCATAAATGGGTTGGTGATAAACTGCACGCAAGCCGTTATGGCAATAGCTGAACCTTGCGAAGTTCCCACTTGTCTCGGCAAGGGCTAGGCTTTTGTCCATTCCAGATTTTGAAAAATACAACCAATTGGTGTTGGATCTCTTCGAAAAGGAAAAATTTGAAGAGCTTGCTTGCCTGTATCTTGAATGGGGGAAAAAACTGTTGGCACTGGGCAAGTTGGATGAAGGGTGTTTTTTCCTGACTCAGGGATATGTACTTGCCCTTGAACATGGCATGGAGGAAACAGTGGAAATTTATGAAATTCTGAACAATCACGAAAGAGAGGATTAGGATTGGATTTTGTGAGTGATAAATACCAAACTGCCAAAAAATATGGTTGAAATTTAATATGAAGACAATAAGTTTTTCTGACAAGTTAAGCGGGTGTGGCTCAAAGTAGATGGCATCGGCTTGAATTAAGACCGGGTTTCAACAATCCGGCTGATTTTATGCGGGTGTAGCTCAATGGTAGAGCAGCAGCCTTCCAAGCTGAATACGTGGGTTCGATTCCCATCACCCGCTCCAATTTCCAATATCGGTACAAACAATAAAACAGAATACCAATAATCCGATCAGGCATTTGATGAAACTGTTCCATTTTTTGGAACCGTACAAGTTCAAATGTGTCCTGACTATTGTAACGCTCGTCATTACCGCAACCATTACCCTGATTCTGCCAGTTTTTGTCAGACAATTCATAGATGGATCCGCTACCGAAGATTTAGCCAGAATAAATCAAATTGGTATCCTGGCTTTTCTCGCAACGTTGCTATTCGGTTTCGGGGCCTCACTCAGGTATACTTTGGTTAACAGGTTAGGTGAACAGGTTGTTGCTGATATTCGGAAGGAATTGTTTGCCCATACAATTCGGATGAGTCAAAGCTTTTATGAAAACCTGATGACTGGTGAGATTCTTTCCAGACTCAATACTGATACAACACTAGTGCTTACAGTCATCAGCACATCGATTTCAGTTGCCCTGCGCAGTACTCTTTTGCTGAGCGGGGGATTGATCCTGATGCTGATAACCAGTTTCAAGTTGACACTGTTGACAATTGTACTCGTGCCATTTGTCCTTCTACCGATTCTTTTGCTGACCAGAAAACTGAGAAACCTTACCAGGGAAAACCAAGATAGAATTGCAGAAGGATCAGGCAACGTTTCCGAGGCTTTGAACGCAACCAATGTCATACAGGCAAATAATCACGAGGAATTAAGCATACGGGCATTTCTTGAGATCACGGATCGTTACATCGAATCGACCAATCGAAGAATTTTTGTTCGAGGGATTATGACAATGGTGATTATTTCCCTCTCCTTTACGGCCGTGGGATCAGTGATTTACATCGGAACGAGGGATATGCTGAACGGGGTCATAACTCCGGGAGAATTGACCCAGTTTGTCATATATGCGGTCATGGTAGGGGGATCGGTAACAGTTTTGTCCGAAGTTTGGGGAGAGTTGGTGAGGGCTGCTGGAGCTACGGAAAGGCTATTTGAAATCTTGGAAATCAGGGATTCCGTAGAAGATCCTACTGATCCAGTATCATTGCCTCAACCTGTTCAGGGAAGTATTGAATTCAGGAATGTCAGTTTTCAATACCAAAACCGACCAGAGATATCGGTATTGGACAATGTTTCATTTACTGTAAAACCCAAGGAGACGGTTGCCATAGTTGGCCCTTCTGGAGCTGGTAAAACCTCAACCTTCCAATTGCTTCTCAGGTTTTTTGATCCTCAGCAAGGCAAGATACTCATCGAAGGGATCGATATCCGGGAGATAACCAAGGAGGATCTTCGAAATTGTTTGGCTTTGGTGCCTCAGGACCCGGTGGTTTTTTCCGACACGGCATGGGAAAACATACGTTTTGGACGACCGGATGCAACTGATGAAGAAGTAGTGCAGGCTGCAAAATCAGGCGCTGCACATGATTTTCTCAATGAATTTCCTGGAGGTTATGATACCCTACTTGGAGAAAGGGGCATGTTGCTTTCAGGAGGTCAAAAGCAAAGAATTGCTCTTTCCAGGGCCATATTGAGGTCAACGCCGATATTATTGCTGGATGAGGCAACCTCATCACTGGATTCAGTCAGTGAGGTTGCTGTTCAGGAAGCCTTGAACCATATGGCGACCCAAACAACAACGATTGTCATTGCCCATAGACTGGCCACGGTTAAAAAGGCAGACCGCATTCTGGTATTCGACAAGGGAAGGATCATAGCTGAAGGAACCCACGATCAATTGGTCGCAGAAGGCGGCTTGTACGCAAAATTGGCTACCCTTCAGTTTAATTGATCAAAAAATTCCCGGTGAACATGAATTCGTATTTCACTTTCTGTATGGTAAATATAGAAATGTTGGAAGTGTAATATTTGATTTATCTAAACGATTCTGAACTTTGAAAGGAGGTTTCCGTGTTTAACGACCTAGCTGGAAAAAAATCAATCGAACAAGGCATGCCGTGGCATGATGTAGAAAATCCGACCACGATTTTTGATGCCCTTAGCATAACGAAGAATGGTTATGGCACCAAATCGGCAATTTCATTTCAAATTGAAGCTGATCCCAAGTCCCATGCTGAAACCCTGACCTGGAATGATGTCTATCGAAGGGTTTGCCAGACAGCCAATTTCTTCAATTCCCTCGGAGTAGGCAGGGATGATGTGGTTGCTTTTTTGTTACCCAACTGCAATGAAACGATTTTTACCCTTCTTGGGGGAATGATAGCTGGCAAGGTCAATCCGATCAATCCACTGCTGAGTGCTTCCCAAATCGCCGGAATATTGAATTCTTCCAATGCCAAGGTATTGGTTACCCTCAAATCCTTTCCCAAGACTAATGTTGCCCAACTCGCCCATGAGGCTGCGGCCGAATGTACTGACATCAAGCATATAGTAGAAATTGATTTGGTTCGGTATCTTAAACCACCAAAAAAATGGATTGCCGGATTGATCAGGCCCAAAGCTACTCATCCCAGTGGAATCTTGATTCATGATTTTTATGAGGGGATAGATAAACAGAATGGCAATGGATTGGACTTTGATGACAGTCAGGAAGATCGAATTGCGGCCCTGTTTCATACCGGTGGAACTACAGGATTGCCAAAATTGGCCCAACACAAGCAATCTGGAATGATCTACAATGGATGGTGTGGTAAGTTGATCGGAATAACATCAGATGAAGTCATCATTTGTCCCTTACCCTTATTTCATGTTTTTGCTGCCTATCCGATCCTTATGTCCGGTATTAGAACTGGTGCTCATATTGTCTTTCCCACACCTGCGGGATATCGTGGTGACAAGGTATTTGATCTTTTCTGGGACTTGGTGGAAAGATGGCAGGTTACTTTCATGATTACAGTTCCCACCGCCTTGTCGGTTTTGATGCAAAAACCAATCAAGGCAGATATTTCATCCCTCCGGTCAGCAATCTGCGGTTCAGCGCCATTGCCAACCGAATTGTTCAACAGGTTCGAGAAAGCCACCGGTGTGAATATCATGGAGGGGTATGGACTAACCGAAACCACCTGTATCGTTTCGGTTAATCCACCTGATGGTGTCAAGAAGATAGGATCGGTAGGATTACCCTTTCCATATACCGATGTTCGAATTCTGGATTGCGACGATCAGGGACAAATCATCAAGGAATGCAATACCGATGAGATTGGTGAAATTTGTATTTCAGCACCCGGCGTCTTCGTTGGAAATACCTATACCGACAGTGAAAAGAATATTGGGCTTTACTCCGATGAAAATTGGGTTCGAACGGGCGATTTGGGCAAGATTGATGAAGATGGATATGTATGGATTACCGGCCGGGCAAAGGACCAAATTATTCGTGGGGGACATAACATTGATCCGGCAATCATTGAAGAAAATCTGGCCGGACATGATTCAGTCGCCTTTGTTGGTGCCATTGGTCAACCCGATACAAAAATGGGAGAGTTGCCCTGTGTCTATGTCGAATTGATTGAAGGTGCAACAACAACATCTGATGAATTACTGAATTATGCAAGGGAAAATATAACAAACAAATTGGCCATGCCGGTTCATGTCGAGGTTGTGGGAGCACTCCCGAAAACTGCTGTTGGCAAGGTATTCAAGCCGGATCTGAGAATTATGGCCATCAATCGGGTTTTGAGTGAGCGATTCAATGATGAGGGAATTCAAATAGAAATATCGACCTCGGAAATTCCAAAGAAAGGTCTTGTAACAAATGTAAGTGGCAGTTTTGATGATGATCAGAAGGAAAGGGTACAGGCTATCTTGAATGAATACCCAATTTCATGGACATTTGCCTAAATGTAATAGGGCAGTTGTAATTGGGGAATAATTCTGGTGCCGCAGGGGAGGATTGAACTCCCGACCTCAGCCTTACCAAGGATGCGCTCTACCACTGAGCTACTGCGGCACAAGTATGGACGAAAGTATTTTCTCAAAGATTCATCCCGAACAAACTACAATTAGAGAAGATTTTACAAATTTAAACCAACATCTAGGAATTCGGCAGTTCCCAAGCAAAAATTTTTCACTTGCCCACCAAAAATCAATACCGGGTTGATTCATCAGGAAAGCTCTTACTCAGTAATTTCTCCTCGATTTGGGAGCCATGGTTTAATCAACAGGAATTTTACAGAATTCTGAAAATTTTTACTTTTCAGTTACAACCAACATTTTTATGATATATTCCGTGTTCGGATATCAATTTGGATTAGTTCGGATTATATCTCCTGAACCAAGTTCATGGTGGGTGAAGTCGGTTGGAAATATATATCGGTATTTACATTGTTTTCTGGCAATAATCCCAAATATGATAGTTAACCTGAAAATGGTTTCCGTGATATAGAATTTGTGGTTTGGATCATATCTGGAGATGCAGGAAAATAGAAAGGTTGAATCATCAACCAAAAAAAATCAGAGGGAGACTGTCCGCAAGGAAAGGTTGAAATCCGCACTTAAGAAAAACCTTTTGAGAAGAAAAGGGAAAAAGCAGTAAGATAAACAATAAATGCGAGGAAAATAATGAGTAGAGCAGTCGAATGGATTCAATAATTATCGAAGGTGGGGTTCCATTATCAGGCAAGGTAAAAATCTCCGGTGCAAAAAACTCCTGCTTGGCCCTGATGGCTTCGGCAATACTTACCGAGGCCCCATTAAACCTGAATAACGTACCAAAACTTTCGGATATTGCTACCATGTCCTCACTCCTTGGTTCGCTGGGTTTGGAGGTACAAAACAAGGATGGCAGAAGTCTTTGTTTGGATGCCAGGAATATAAGCAACCGCAAGGCGCATTATGACATAGTTAGAAAAATGAGGGCATCGTTCTTGGTTCTTGGACCACTTCTGGCTCGGGAGGGTTATGCCAAGGTTTCACTACCCGGAGGTTGTGCGATTGGCGCAAGAGCAGTTGATCTTCACTTGAAGGCATTGCGAAAACTTGGTGCAACACTCAAATTGGAAAACGGTTATGTCATTGCATCTGCTCCCGAAGGCCTCATCGGGGCAGAAATCGACTTTCCATTCAAGTCGGTGGGTGCCACCGAGAATTCAATTATGGCAGCAACCTTGGCCAAGGGAAGAACGATTATCAGGAATGCAGCTAGAGAACCTGAAATAGGGGATCTGATTGATTGTCTGCAAAAGATGGGAGCTGAAATCAGGGGCAGGGGAAGTTCCACGATTGAAATCGAGGGAAAACACAGATTGAATGGATCAACCCATGAAGTCATTTCTGATCGGATTGAATTCGGAACATATCTTTTGGCTGCTGTGATTACCAAGGGGAAAATTTCCCTGACAGGGGGACAGGAAGTTTTGAACACGGAATTTCTGAAAAAAATCGGCGAGATGGGCGTAAGATACCAATCTGACTCCGAAGGATTGGCGATTGATGCAACCAATACAGAACTGCAACCAATAAAGGTTACAACCGAACCCTATCCGGGATTTCCAACGGACCTGCAAGCCCAGATGATGGCTACTCTTACATTGGCCAAAGGGGAAAGCGAAATTAATGAAAATATTTTTGAAAACAGGTTTATGCATGTACCGGAGTTGTCACGAATGGGTGCAAAAATCAAATTGGAGGGAACCTGTGCAATGGTAGAAGGTGTGGATCATTTGGTTGGTGCTCCAGTCATGGCTACCGATTTGAGGGCTTCGGTAGCCCTTGTTATTGCAGGTTTGGCTGCAAAGGGGGAAACCAGGATCAACAGGGTATACCATCTGGATCGTGGTTATGAGAATATTGAAACAAAACTGGCACAGTGCGGTGCACAAATCAAGCGAGTTCAATCATGAATAAAACCGATGCGCAATATGAAGATACCTTTGCCGAGGAACCACTCAAGGTCAGGGCGGAAGATCAGGAAGATCTGACTGTTCTATCATCCTACCTGCAGGATGCCATTTTCCTGAAACAGGATATAAGCCATGACAAGGAAAAAAGGGAGTTAGCCATTCTATTAAACAGGATTCGTTGGGAATTAATTAAGGATGAAGGTAAATCCAGGGAACCAGTGGAAAGGGTAAGATCCCTATTGATCATAAAGGATGTACTGGAACTGAACCACTTTTTACCAGATGCCAAGGGATCAGATATACCCCTTTCTCTTCTGGCACTACAATTCAAACCGGGTGAGGATGGAACTGGAAGACTTTCGTGCCGATTGTCAGGTCATTGGGATATTCATGCTTCGGTTGAGTGTATCAATGTCTACTTAACTGACGTTACCAAACCTTATCTTGCACCATCAAGAAAAATACCCTCACACCCGGAGTGAATAGTTGGCTCAATTATTTTATTTAAACCGCTCAGACGATTACACACGATTCACACAATTTTTGAAGGGGAATATTGCACTTTCTGAATCAACCAGGGAAGCAGTAAACCAAATCATTACCGGAATTGTTTCTGAAAAAGACCGGGCCTTGATAGCTTTCACAAAAAAATTTGACGGTGTTAGCCTGAAGTCCGACGAACTCCTTGTCTCCGAGGAAGAAATTGAAGCCTCAGTCAATACTCTGGAAGACTGTCAAAAAGATATACTCAAGGCATCCTTTGAACGGCTCTGGAAATTTCATGAAAAACAAATTCCGACCAACCTGACCTGGAAAGATGAAGATAGTGTAACCTTGGGATGGATTTGGCAACCGATACAATCCTGTGGGCTTTATGTCCCAGGCGGTACCGCCACTTATCCTTCCTCAGTTCTCATGATGGGTGTACCCGCCAGGATTGCCGGTGTCAAATCAATTGCTTTAACCGTACCGCCTTCAAATGCTCTGGACCCTCATTTGCTTTATGCTTCCAGATTGGTTTCTGTCGACAGGATCTATCGAGTAGGGGGAGCTCAAGCCATAGCTGCTCTGGCTTATGGAACAGAGACCATTTCTGCTGTAGACAAGATTGCTGGGCCTGGCAACAGTTTTGTCACTGAGGCAAAAAGACAGGTATTTGGCCAGGTCGGTATCGATATGGTAGCTGGTCCTACAGAAGTAGTTGTGGTTAGCGATAATAATTCCCGTCCTGACTGGGTGGCTGCCGACTTGATTGCCCAAGCAGAGCATGACCCTCTTTCTCGTTCAATATTGATCTCGGATTGTGAAAAATTCGTATCGAAAGTGTTTTTAGAAGTTGCCAGACAGGCTGAATTGCTACCCAGAAAAGATATTATCCTGCAAAGTTGGAATTCAAATGGTGCGGGTGTCATTGTGGATAATATTGTACAGGGAATTGAATTGTCGAATGAAATTGCTCCAGAACACCTGCAGTTGAATCTCAACAAACCTGAACAGTACCTTGACAGGATTTCAAACGCAGGATCGGTATTTTTAGGTAATTGGACGCCGGAGGTATTGGGAGATTATATAGGTGGCCCTAACCACGTCCTTCCCACGTCGGGTACAGCCAGATTTTTTTCCGGTCTTGCCGTCTGGGATTTTATGAAAAGAAGTACAGTATTGGGAGTTCCCGAAGAGAGTTTTGGAAAATTGGGCCGAATCGCGGAAAGGATGGCAGTAAAAGAGCATCTTGAGGGACATGCAAACTCAATCAGGATCAGGATGAATGAGATCGAAGGTTCGACCAATGAGTGATCTGAATTACCTTTCAAAGATTGAGATTGATCAAACCAACCTTCCTTTTGTATCACCGGAAATTGAGCAGGAAAGAAAGGTAGCGATATTTGATTTATTGGAAGAAAACTCATTCAAGATTGAGAAAAGAGGAAACAAATCTCCCCCAGAAGGGCCATATCAACTCTTTGTAGGGGATCAGAATGGTCGGGTTGTCTTTAAACTCTGTACGGACGATGGAACAGAATTTACTGAGTTTCACCTGTCATTAACCCCCTTGAAACAAACCATCAAGGCGTACTTCAAGATATGCGATCTATACTTTGATGCCGTGAAACAGCATTCGAGAGCAAGAATTGAAACCATCGACATGGCCAGAAGGGGTGTTCATGACGAGGGTGCCGCTTTGCTTCAGGAAAGATTAGAAGGAAAGGTGACCATGGATAAAGCCACCTCGCGAAGGCTTTTTACGTTGGTATGTGTTCTCCAGGCTCAAAGATAGTGGGAGGAAGGGATGGTACCTGAATTACCATCCTCAGTTCTATTTTGCTGTGACCAAAACTGCATAAGATCCCCCATGGCAGAGGGTATCATGAAGAAACTTTTCGGTACCAGTATTTATGTTCAGTCGGCAGGAGTCTTAGGAGATCGGGAAATTGACGGGTTTGCCATTGCCGTATGCCAAGAGATTGGGGTTGAACTTAGCAATCATCGTTCCCGTTCAATGGAACAAATGGAGGATTGGGGAGATGACATGGCAAGTTTTGAATTGGTTATAGCTCTGACCCCTGCGGCCCAAAGGCTGGCTTTGGAACGAACTCGGTACATGGCCCTAGAAGTAGAATATTGGCCAACGCTGGACCCTGCCGGAATGGGAGAAAAAAGAAATCAGAAACTGGAGTACTACCGAACAACCAGAGACCAGATATACAACCAAATCAAGAAAAGATTTTCGGTCTGATACAAATGTATGTCATCCCTGAAGGTTGTGTTGAATTAATAAGAGCATTTCCCCCACTATTTACCCATGATTGCTAGCGATATACCAAATAAAATCTTGATTTGATCGGGAATATCCCTAATATGTCTTG
>WTGT01000345.1 GCA_011523445.1 Paracoccaceae bacterium | reverse complement strand
GTCAACAAGTTGTGCATTAATCTGATTTCTTCCGAATTCGCTTCCCGATTTACATCATTCATCACCTTAATTCGCAGGGACGAATGTCCGATGAGGTAAACGAGATTTACGGCATGACCATTCTTGGCGAGGCTCTTCCGATAGGATGCCATGGTGGGGAATTTGAACAAACCACTGTTGCCAAGAAGGTTTAAGGGAGGTGGCGGCATTTGGCCATTGAGTGTCAGGGGAGGCAGTGAAATACCACAATTACCTGCAACGATGGTTGTTACCCCTTGCGACAGCTTCGGATATATTTTGACCGGATCCAAAACCGCATGATCATCATGGGTATGAGCATCAATAAAGCCTGGAGCGAGGGCCATTCCTGCCAAATCATATTCCTTATCGGAAATGACTTCAATACTTTCGCTAGCAGGTGCTACAAAATCGATTTTCCCGTCTGATATGCCGATATCGCCCTTGAACGGTTCAGCACCATCGCCATCAAAAATCAAGGCATTTCTAAAATGGAATTCAACCTGAAACCTTTTTTTCATCAGAACAACATACCTGAACAAATCATCATAAGACAAACCTATTGGTTATTACAGTTGGAATATAGTCGCGGTCCAATACTAAAATTATAAAATCATGACAATATTAGAGCAGAATTTCGAGAGAGGGAAACCTCGAGATTGTGGAGGATTTCATCCGTGTAGAAGAAGTTGTTGACTTCTGGATGGTCATCTGCCATATTTACCATGGACACCCCGGGATCGCCTCTGCCAGTCGGTATGCACCCGGGGTTTATATTTGCCTCCTGGATCCAATCATGATGGATTGGCCGTGCGGACTATTTGGCATCGATGATATACCCGCCTGGTGTACTTTTCCGGGTGTAGTGAGACGGAATTATCTGCCGTCGCATTTCCAGCTCTGTTCATGGTCGATACCTTCCTGTTGTCGGTTCACCTGGTATATATTGCCACCCGAAATTCATGATCACTTTAAACATCATTATTGCTGTATAACTTCTGGACCCATAAAGAGGGTAGGAAGATAGGTTGAAATCCAGGGAACATACGTCACGATAACCAAGAAGATCAGCAGAATACCCAAAAATGGAAAGGCCGCCCTGACAACCCTCATGACAGACATACCTGCCACCCCTGAGGTCACAAAGAGATTCAATCCCACTGGCGGAGTAACCATTCCAATTTCCATATTGACAACCATTATTATGCCCAGATGGATTGGATCAATGCCCAGCTCGATGGCTATTGGAAAAACAAGGGGAGCAACAATTATCAACAATCCCGAGGGTTCCATGAATTGCCCCCCGATAAGGAGTATAAGATTAACAATAATCAGGAACATTATAGGTCCCAATCCAACTTGCAGCATGTAGGAAGCTACATGTTGTGGAACCTGTTGGTCAGTTAACACATGCTTGAGTATCAATGCATTGGCAATAATAAACATCAGTGTGATGGTCAACTTGCCTGCATGATACAACGTATCTATGGTGTCTCGATGGAAAAACACCGTAATTATCGATGATGGGCGAGATATTATGGTTCCCTTGGTACCTTCAACCTGTCTGGCAAGCGGTCCCATGTCACGATAGACAAATGTTGCTATCAAAAAGGAATATACAGCTGCAACTGCGGCTGCTTCGGTAGGTGTGAACAATCCTCCATAAATTCCGCCAAGTATGATTATGATCAACAATAATCCCCAAAGGGCATCCCAGGCAGAGGCGAAAATCTCATGCCAACCCTTCCATTCTTCCCTCGGCATGTTTCTGATTACGGCTATGACAAAAATAGCTATCATCAGCATGAGTCCCGCAAGCAGTCCCGGAATAATACCGGCTAGAAACATACGGCCTATGGAGACATCAGTAGCAGAAGCATAAACAACCATGACAATTGAAGGAGGTATCAAAATCCCCAGGGTTCCTGCATTGCAGATGACACCTGCAGCAAAATCCTTGGAATAGCCTACCTGTATCATTCCACCTATTACAATAGGACCAATGGCAATTACGGTTGCGGGGGAAGACCCCGACAAGGCTGCGAACATCATGCAGGCAAATACTCCGGCAATGGCCAACCCACCAGGCAAGTGCCCGACTACAGCTATCGAAAATCTGATTATCCTTCTGGCAACACCCCCGGTAGACATGAAACTGGAGGCCAATATGAAAAAGGGAATGGCTAGCAAGGTATAATGTCCTGCCATCGCTTGATAGAAAGATTGGGCAATGGAAGCCAATGAAGCATCCGACAATACCAGAAGGAATACAATTGAAGAAAAGCCCAGGGAAACAGCAATGGGAACCCCGAAGATCAAAAGGCCTATGATCATTACAAAGAGGATAACAACCGACATTTGATCAATCCGTTTCTCTTTGTGAATCAGTGCTAATGGCGTCCTCTACCTCATGGCTGACTATCAAGGTCTCTGCCTTCCCATTCAGAATCATGATCGCTCCCTGAACAAATCTGACGAATATGAGCAGTGAAGCAAAAGGAAGGATGACATAGGGAATAAATCGGGGAAGTTTTTCGTATTCTTCACCCTCATTCAACAGCGGTTCAAAAAAACGAAGAAAATCAAGCATGGGTATCTGATCCGTCTCATACCAGGCACGATCCCTCGTATTCCAGTCAAAACCAGTAGGAAACCAGTGGCCTGTCGTTTCATACAATCCGGCAAATGGTGCCCAGTAATCCCAGGATCCCTTGAGCAACAGGAAAGCATAGGCAATACAAATGACAGATGCAAATATCCCAAACAGCTTCCGCCATCCTGGTCTTAAACTGTTGACTACGAAATCAACACCTATATGGGCAAATAGCTTCATACAATGGCTGATTCCCAAAAGTACCAGCCATGCGAACAGCACCAAGGTTACTTCCAACCCCCATATCAGGCTGTCATTAAACACATATCTCAATACAACATTCGTAAACGTAACTATGGTCATCAAGGCCAATATTACGGCTATGGATACTCTTTCGATCCTGTCGACATACAATCCAACAGTATCAATCAAGTTTGATTTGGTTTCCATGAGATTTCAATGAGTATCCAACCGCACTTAATCAAAAATGCGGTTGGTAAATAATTACTGATCAATTCGCGGCGTTGATCTCTTGGGCAGCAGCTATATTTTCTGCTCCGACATCTCCCTCGAACTGTTCCCAAACAGGCAACATGGCATCAACCCAAGCCTGACGCTGTTCATCGTTCAAGGTACGAATTGTATGGCCGGCATCAATGATGGCCTGCTTGGCACTTTCATTAACTGCAAAGGCTTCACCATTTCTTTGTTCGGTTACTTCCCTCAAGATCTGGGCCAGCTGATTGCGAACATCCTCATCAAGACTTTCCCACCAGTCAACTGAAGTTACAACCAGATAGTCGATGATACCATGGTTGGTTTCGGTAATGCCATCCTGTACTTCGAAGAATTTCCTGCCATAAATGTTTGACCAGGTATTTTCCTGTCCGTCAACCACACCGGTTTGCAAGGCTCCATAGACCTCGGAAAAGGCCATGGGTTGTGCCGATGCTTCCAGAGCCTCAATCTGGGCAACCAGAACGTCGGATTTCTGTACCCTGAACTTCAACCCCTTGGCATCATCAGGGGTGATCAGGGGCTTGTTGGCCGAAAACTGCTTGAGTCCGTTGTGCCAGAATTCAAGACCAACCAGCCCACGTCGCTGCATGGAGTTTTTCATGGCTGCTCCCGTTTCCGACAGCTGGAAGGCATCGACAGCCTCTATGTTCTTGAACATGAAGGGCAAATCGAAAATCCGGAATTGCTTGGTGAATTTCTCGAACTTCGAGAGTGAGGGAGCTGCAAACTGGACATCTCCCTGCAACATGGCTTCAAGGACCACATCATCATTGTACAATGTGGAATTGGGGAAAACCTCCATGCAAGCCACACCATTCATCTCATTGTTGACCCTTTCCTGAAAAAGGGTTGCGGCAATGCCCTTCGGGTGTTTATCGGTGTTTGTTACGTGGCTGAATTTAATGACAATCTCACCCGGGTCACAATTGGCCCAGGCAAAACCTGCTGTCAGCGAAAATGTCGCTGCCAAAAAGAAAGTTGTAATAATTCTCATAGGTATTCTCTCTTGCTATTAGTTTGAAAACATTTCCAATCCTTAAGGGGTAATTCCATTTAGATTGGAATCAAAATTTCGGTGATTATAGTAATCAAAGACAATCCTTCAAATAAAAGGTTTTGGAATCAAAAAGGTTCAGGAAAGGGTTTTCAAAGCCCCGAACAATTTGAATTTTGAAATTGTGTGTGGGTTCTATCTGGCCAAATTTTCAAAAACCTTCAGTCTAATCTGCTGAACGATTTCATCTGAAAGGCTAGTCATTTATTCATACCCAATATTGGATAATTTTCTTGTTTGTATAAATTGGGTGAACCAAGTCAGAATTATACATTTTACAAATTCATAATATAAC
>WTGT01000221.1 GCA_011523445.1 Paracoccaceae bacterium | reverse complement strand
GAACGGGACCTGTATTTGCTGGATGAACCTACAAACCATTTGGATATCAACGCCATTCTCTGGTTGGAAGAAACAATCAAGACCTCTGCCAAAACCTTTGTCGTAATAAGTCATGACAGGAAACTTTTGTCAAACATGGGAGGTAGAACCTTTTGGTTGGACCGTGGAAAATTGCGTATTTGCCCCTATGGATATGGTAGGTTTGAGGAGTGGCAGGAGGAAATTCTTGATCTGGAAAATACCCATCGAACCAAGCTGGACCGAAGGATAAGAACGGAAACCCTGTGGTCGAGGGAAGGGATTAGTGCCCGTCGAAAAAGAAATCAGGGCAGATTGAAGGCCTTGGAAATACTGAGGGAAAAAAGAGCCGAGTTTGCCCAGAGGGAAACTACCTTTTCTGTAAATATCAACCAACCGAAAAGTGACACCCAAATGATATTGGAAGCGTTCAATATTGATAAGTCTCTAGGTGGCAAGGAGATCATCAGGGATTTTTCATTACGGGTTCTGAAAGGAGACAGAATTGCCATTGTTGGCCCTAATGGGGCCGGCAAGTCGACCTTGTTAAAGTCGCTGACAAAGGAAATTGGAGTTGATCGGGGGAAAGTCAGATTGGGATATAATTTTGATCTGGCAGCGATGTGGCAGGACAGGACTCTGGAAAATTTGAACATCCGTGTCCAGGAATTCTTGGTAGGTAAGGGAGCCAACACAAGGGACCAGCCAGACCAGGTGATCTTTCAGGGAAGGGGCTTTCATATCATTTCATATATCAAAAAGTTCCAGTTCGAATATTGGAAGGCAAAATCTCCTTTGAAGTCTTTGTCAGGTGGCGAATTGGGCAGAATATTGCTGGCCAAGATATTCTTGCGGGAAAGCAATTTTCTGGCACTTGATGAACCAACTAATGATCTGGATGTCGAAACTCTGGATATGCTGAAGGAAATTTTGGCCAACTACAAGGGCACCGTGGCATTCGTATCCCACGACCGTGATTTTATCGATAATGTGGCCAATATCACCATTGCTTATGAAGGTAATGGCAAATGGCAGGCCTACAGTGGAGGTTGGTCTGATTACCTGAAGCAGAAAAAGAATCCTGCCAGCATTGGAAATACCTCCTATGTACCAACAGCCAAAATCCAAAAGAAGAAAGAAAAAACGGCACCCAAATGATATTGGAAGCGTTCAATATTGATAAGTCTCTAGGTGGCAAGGAGATCATCAGGGATTTTTCATTACGGGTTCTGAAAGGAGACAGAATTGCCATTGTTGGCCCTAATGGGGCCGGCAAGTCGACCTTGTTAAAGTCGCTGACAAAGGAAATTGGAGTTGATCGGGGGAAAGTCAGATTGGGATATAATTTTGATCTGGCAGCGATGTGGCAGGACAGGACTCTGGAAAATTTGAACATCCGTGTCCAGGAATTCTTGGTAGGTAAGGGAGCCAACACAAGGGACCAGCCAGACCAGGTGATCTTTCAGGGAAGGGGCTTTCATATCATTTCATATATCAAAAAGTTCCAGTTCGAATATTGGAAGGCAAAATCTCCTTTGAAGTCTTTGTCAGGTGGCGAATTGGGCAGAATATTGCTGGCCAAGATATTCTTGCGGGAAAGCAATTTTCTGGCACTTGATGAACCAACTAATGATCTGGATGTCGAAACTCTGGATATGCTGAAGGAAATTTTGGCCAACTACAAGGGCACCGTGGCATTCGTATCCCACGACCGTGATTTTATCGATAATGTGGCCAATATCACCATTGCTTATGAAGGTAATGGCAAATGGCAGGCCTACAGTGGAGGTTGGTCTGATTACCTGAAGCAGAAAAAGAATCCTGCCAGCATTGGAAATACCTCCTATGTACCAACAGCCAAAATCCAAAAGAAGAAAGAAAAAACGGCACCCAAATCAATCAATGGGAATCTGCTTTCCTTTACTGAAAGGCATCGTTTGGAAATCCTACCTGATCTAATAGAAAGCAAGGAAGCAAGGATATCCGAATTGATGGTCAAGCTGGAAGAGCCAGACCTCTATTCCAATAATTCCAGTTTGTTTGATGAGTTAACCACCGATTTGGTAGCTGAGCAGGCCAAATTGATTTCCCTGGAAGAGGAATGGTATCAACTTGCAAGCAGGTTGGAAGAATAAGGAATCAAATATCCAAGTTCTCGGCAAATGAAGCCTTTTCCTGGATAAACATGAACCTTTCCTCCGCCTTTCTACCCATCAGCCGTGAAATCAGATCATCTGTATCATCATCCTCTTCAGGAGCGACAGAAACTTTGAGAAGCGTACGGGAATCAGGGTTCATGGTGGTATTTTTCAAATCCTTGGCATCCATTTCACCAAGACCCTTGAATCTTGAAACCCTGACAGGACCACGACCTCCCAACCCCTTTTCCATAAGTTCGTCCTTGGTACTATCATCGAGAGCATAAACCTTTATCGGTCCTTGGGAAAGACGGTACAAGGGAGGGCAGGCGAGGTACAGATGTCCATTTTCGACGATAGGTTTCATTTGGGAATAGAAAAAGGTCATCAAAAGGGAAGCAATATGAGCACCATCGACATCAGCATCGGTCATGATGATGATCTTCTCATAACGCAAATCTTCCAACCTGAAGCCACTGCCCATTTCAACGCCGAGTGCCTGACAAATATCCTTTATTTCATTATTGGTCGTGATCTTGGAGGAGGCAGCACCAAGGACATTCAAAATCTTACCTCGCAAGGGAAGCAGGGCTTGGGTATTTCTGTCTCTGGCCATTTTGGCTGAGCCACCAGCCGAATCACCTTCCACCAGAAAAATTTCCGAATTTTCCGGATCCGTACACGAACAATCAACCAGTTTGCCAGGCAGTCTCAATTTGTTGATCGCAGTCTTGCGACTTGCAATCTTAGCTTTTTTCCTGCGTATTCTTTCGTCAGCCCTTAGGGTAACCAAATCAATCAACTGGTTGGAGACCTTGGGATTTCCAACCAGCCAGTTTTCGAAATGATCTCTGACGGAATTTTCAACCAGCCTTTGGGCACCAGATGTTACAAGCCGTTCCTTGGTTTGTCCCGAGAATCTTGGATCTTGGATAAAGCAGGACAATAGGGCACATCCATTGGATTGTATGTCCTCCCTGATAATTTGTTCGATCTGTTTGTTTCCGATTATCCCACCGTAGGTTTTCAACCCCTTGAGAATGGCTGACCAGAAGCCTGATTCATGAGTTCCACCCAATGATGTCGGGATGGTATTGCAAAAGGAATGGCTATAACCATCCAAATAGGGACCCCAATTGAGGGCCCATTCAACAGAACCAATGGATTTCTTGCCAAACTTTTCTGAAAAATCAACCTTGCCGACAAAATGGTTTTCCGCGAGCATTTCCGAATCATTTGTTGTTTCCGATAAAAAGTCGGAAAGTCCTCCGGGAAAGTGAAAAACCGCCTTAGGTGGTATTTCCGGCGTTTCATAATTGCAAACCCAAGTGATTTTGACACCGGAGAAAAGGAATGCCTTGGCCCGTACCAACTTGAATATGATGCCGGGTTTCAATTTGATCTTGTTACCAAAGATTTCCTTGTCCGGTAAAAACCTCACGGAAGTTCCCCGCCGATTGTAAATCTTGCCGGCATGGGTTAGTTCATTCGTGGGTATGCCCCTAGAAAAACCTTGGGTGTATAATTCCTGATTACGGGCTACTTCCACTTCCATATATTCGGAAAGGGCATTTACAACGGAAATGCCAACCCCATGGAGACCTCCAGAAGTGGTATAAATCTTGTTGGAGAATTTGCCCCCGGAATGAAGGGTAGTAAGAATTACTTCAAGGGCTGACTTATCCGGGAATTTTGGATGGGGATCAATGGGAATACCTCGGCCATTATCCCTGACAGTCAAACTGCAATCATCGTGAAATTCAATATCAATCCGGTCGGCAAAGCCAGCTACGGCTTCGTCCATTGCGTTATCTATAATTTCTGCGGCCAAGTGATGAAGCGATTTCTCATCAGTGCCACCAATATACATCCCGGGATGACGTCGTACAGGAGTTAAACCCTCAAGGACTTCTATATCTTCAGCACTATAAGAATTATCTTCAAACTGGTCTTGTGAAAATAAATCCATTTTTCTGCTCAATATGTCTGCTTACCACTATATATAGTAAAAAATGCATGCTTAATGCAATATATTGTGGATTGTTCATTAAATTTTGTTGTGGATAACCCTGAAAATCCAAATTTTTACAACTTGTTATTCTCACGGGGTCAATTATTGTTTTTGCAACAATATATATTGGACATTCTCCTTCTGATTTCAAACAAAAGAGATTCTGATTTTTAAACCACTAGCCTTGGTTTAATTCATTTCTCAGAGAAAACTCAAAGCTCCAGAAATTTAATCATGCTTGTACAGAAACTACTTTCCGGCAAAAGAATTGATGCCTATCGGGCTGCATTGGCATTGGCGATTCCCCTTATCGGGAGTAATATTGCACATTCTGT
>WTGT01000083.1 GCA_011523445.1 Paracoccaceae bacterium | reverse complement strand
GAGGATACTTTCGTTCTGTGGGTCCACAAAAACGAAGGCGTGAATTCCTTTGAAGAGTTTCTGGCCGAGGCCAAGGCTCGGGGATCAGGTTGGGTCATGGGAGGAACCGGTTCAGCCCAGGAAGACCAGATCATTACGGATTTTCTGAATGATACCTTTGGATTGGAAATCAAATACATTCCCTACAAGGGTGGTGGTGCAGTTGCCAAGGACCTTGCCGGTGAACAGATTGATTCTTCAGTCAACAATCCCTCGGAAGCCCTTGGTTTTTATGAATCCGGTGATGTAATTCCATTGGTGGCATTCACTTCGGAAAGATTGCCCATGTTCCCGGATGTTCCAACCCTTGCTGAAGCTGGTGAAGATTTCGCCTACTACATGCAGCGTGCTGTCGTCGGGGCACCAGGTATGTCCAATGAAGCACTGGCTTATTACACGGATCTCTTTGCCAAGGTTTATGATTCTGCCGAATGGCAGCAATACAAAGCCGACAAGTCATTGCTGGGTGATTATACATCGGGTGATGATCTGGCCAATTATTGGCAGGTTCAGCGTGATCGGCACGAAGTCATTCTGAAGGCTTCTGGTGCAATAAACTAATTCCTTCGGGAGTATGGTTTATAAATAGTTGGGGGGAAGAGTGCGGTTAGCCGAGCTCGTTACAGCTTTTGTTATAGCTCTCTTCTCCCTCTATCTGATGTGGGAAAGTGGTGAGGGTCCTTCTTGGGACCCAACCGCGGTTAGATTTGCCAACATCGGAATAAATGTAAACAACGAGGGACCCGGCAGTGGGTTTTGGCCATTTTGGCTTTCTCTAGCCATGTTTATTTGTTCCATAATGGTTGGCATAAACTGGTTCCGCCGCAGGTCACCACCTTCACGGTCAACGGATAGGTTCCTTGATACCTATGGGGTTAAAATGTTTGCCCTTGTTGGCGGCGGATTGGTTGCCTTCCTTTTTCTGATCGGACTGATAGGATTTTACGGCGCGATTCCAATTTTTCTTTTTTACTACATCTATTTTCTAGGAAAGCATCCTTGGTGGTTGGCTGCACTTATAGGCATTAGTGCTGCTGTCTTCTGCTTCTTTTTCTTTGATGTTGCAATGCGCATTGTCTTACCCAAGGGAGCATTGGAACCAATGTTTATACCGCTTTATGATATTTTCCTTTGATTGTTTCCATAGCCTGTCCGAGATGAAGAACCCCCGATTGATACTGTAAATATTTCGATGGAAGTTGTTGTACTTTTACTGGATGGAGTTTGGGCCGCTCTCCAACCCACAAACCTTGGTCTAGCCTTTCTTGGTGTGGTCATTGGTCTATTTGTGGGTGCCATGCCCGGATTGGGGTCAGTCAATGGGGTTGCCATCCTGCTTCCATTTACCTTTGTCATTCAGGAAATCACGGGAACAATTTCCTCGCCCATGATCTTTTTGGCCGCCATTTATTACGGTGCCATGTACGGGGGAGCAATTTCATCCATAACCTTGGGGATTCCGGGTGCTTCCACAGCAGTTGCAACAACCTTTGACGGTCGTCCCATGGCCCTTTCGGGTAATGCTGAAAAAGCATTGGTCATCGCGGCCATAGCTTCCTTTGTTGGAGGGACGCTTTCCAATGTAATCTTTACCGGTGCTGCCCCATTGCTGGCTTCGGTTGCCTTGAAATTCGGCAACCCGGAAATCTTTGCCTTGATGCTTCTGGCCTTTGCGACCTTTATCGGTTTGAGTGGTGATGATATCCCGAAAACCATTATTTCCATATGTTTCGGGCTGGTCATGTCTGCAGTCGGGTTTGATATTATTTCGGGAGCTCCAAGGTTATTGTTGTTTGATTCCACCCAATGGTTCAGTAGAGGCATACAATTCCTTGTTCTCGCAATTGGTGTTTATGGTATAGGAGAAATGCTTTGGACCATCAATTCAAGTCGGGATTCTCTTAAAATGACTGAAGCCAACATTACTTTGGCCAGGGTGTGGAGTGCCATAAAATCCTTTCCCGAGGCTTGGCGGGGTACAACCATTGGTTCATTTCTGGGTTTTTTCGTAGGTATTTTGCCTGCAGCAGGTGCTACTCCTGGTTCCCTGATGGCCTATGGGGTTACGAAAATGGTTTCAAAGAACCAGGAGGAATTCGGCAAGGGCAGGGCCGATGGTGTTGCGGCACCCGAAGCTGCCAACAATTCGGCTTCGACTGGCGCGATGCTTCCCATGATGACTCTTGGTATTCCAGGTTCTCCAACTACGGCAGTATTGCTTGCCGGGATGGTGATCTGGGGTTTGCAACCCGGACCCTTGTTGTTTACAGACCAACCGGAATTTGTCTGGCCTCTTATTGGTTCATTTTATATTTCAAATGTCATTGCAGTGACCGTCAATCTGGCTTGCATTCCATTGTTTCTGAAGGTACTGAGGATGCCATTTTCCATATTGGCTCCCCTTATTTTTGTTCTGTCCGTTGTCGGGACTTATGCCGCCTATCAAAATATTTACGATGTGTGGTTGATGTTGATTTTTGGAATTGGTGCTTTCCTGCTGAGGATTCTCGATTATCCCTTGGCGCCAGCGGTGTTGGCAATAGTCTTGGGACCGATTGCTGAACCCAAATTGCGTCAATCCCTCCTATTGTCGGATGGCAGTTGGATGATTTTTCTGGAAAGGCCCATTGCTGGCCCGATTACGATTGCCGCAATCATATTGTTATTGTTACCTCTTTATGGGTTTATAAGAAAGAGAATGAAGGCCAGTAAGGCATCCTAGAATTTAGCTTCCTTCAAAGTTATCCACAAAAAACGTCAAGGATAAACAACCAATCCTTTTGAAGTTTCACCACCTTCCCTGATTATGTGGAGAAGGAGGTGCTCATGAAATATAGTAAAATAGCAAGACCAGGATTTTGGATAATCCTTTCTTTTTTGTTTGTCGTATTTCCGCAAGGTGGAATAGTGGCAATGGATTCCACAAGTGTCACAGGTACTGATGAAATTCCGGTTCTGCCGGGATTATCCATCCTTGGGAATGTAGAGAACAACAAACTTTGTAAATTCAAGTCAATTGACAGCAAGATCCATTGTCAAAGCAATCAGGGGGGAATAGTCGAATACAGTGTTGATGAAACAATTCAACCGATCTTTCCTAGGTTTCAATCACGCAGGATCGGAAATATCATTGTCAAGGATGGCAAGATTTATGGCTTCACATCACCAATATCCCATCAAAGTGAGGGTCAGGACACCTCAGTCTGCAAACTGGCATTGGAATTCGTTGAAACTGGAGAGCCCGCGGTGTGGATTTGGCATGATGAAATCAGATTTGATGGTGAAGGGCATCGGGCGTACATTGATACAGATGGTGATGGGTTTATAGACAGGATTTTGAATGGTAATTGGAATGGGAACCTTTATGGCAGTAAAAAATGGTGGACCCCCGATCCTTTTGATGGAAAGTATACGACTGAGGAAAGGGAGTATACATACAGACCTGTATTTGAACAAATAAATGGCAAGGTAAGGGGGTGCGATATAGCAAATGTCAAGGTTGTCTCGTTAAACCCCATCAATTAGACCGAACTATGTGAGTAGTACCCTTAAATTCCAATTAAAACCCATGAGTAATTATCGCTTTCGAACAATGGGGATTTTAACCGGTCGATTATCACTTGTTTTCTCTGGATTTGGAGGTTTGCCTCCAGTTTCATGCCAAAATTTGGTTCCACCCAATCTAATCCAGAGTGGAAATATTAGTATCAGTCCACAGAAAAAACCTCCCAAATGGGCAAATGTTGCGACATTGTTATACATGAAGGAACCTGTATACACATCCCAGAGTTCCAGTAAAACCCAGACTCCCAACGCAAACCATGCGCTAAGAGGAAATACCCAGAAAAAAATGATTATCCAAATAAGGAAATCTATTTTTGCCTTAGGGAATAATAGAAAGTAACCCCCAACGACCCCACTGATAGCACCTGATGCTCCAATAACGGGGTTATACAAACCACCAAATAGAATACAGGAAAATACATGAATCAGACTAGCGCCAATCATGCATAAAAGATAGAATCCCAGATAACGAAAATGACCCAGCCTGTCCTCCAGGTTATCCCCAAAAAGATACAGGAAGAGCATATTGAAAAACAGATGCTTGAGGTCGGCATGTAGAAATCCTGAAGTGATCAATGTTTCAAATCTGTTGAGATTTATGACTTCAATGGGATAGAGTGCAAAAACTAGGGCAGAATCCAGATACTCTTGTCCACTATGGGAAGCAAATACAATTATATTCAAGGCAATTAGTGAGTAATTTATGTAGGGAACCCTTCTGGAAGGGTTATGGTCCCTGAATGGCAAGGCTAGAAACATTCTGTAATTGAGTTAAGGAAAAATCTCTAAAAAGTCATGACGGAATTCTGATGTATAGCCGTTTAACGGATAATGATATAAATTACTTGAATAGAGAAAAAGAAAAAAAGGTGTGAATATATGAGTTTCCTGAAATCAATTGAGGTTTGCTTTGTAAATTATTTTACCTTCTCGGGGCGAGCCTCGAAAAGGGAGTTTTGGTGGTTTGCCTTATTTACATTTATTGTTGGAGGTATTGGTAGCGAAGCAGGAGTAGGTCTTCTTTTTATTGTTCCCATGTTGGCTACGGGAAGTCGCAGACTACATGACACAGGAAAAAGTGGATGGTGGCAATTGATTTTGCTTATACCACTGATTGGCTGGATAATATTGATTATCTTGCTTGTCGCCGATTCCGAGGATGGTTCAAATAAATATGGTCCTCCCCTGAATGAAGAAGGCGAGGTTGTTGATGAAATGAGTATATCTGAAGACAATAATGAATAAATTCGTACAATGCCCATAAATTCTGCTTTCAACAGCTAGGGAAAATCAGATATTTCTGCAGCTAGATAGGATTGCAGCCTGTTGTGAAAATACTGTATTTCGGGGCAGAATTGGTCTTTCATCCTGCATCAGATTACTCTCAAATCATCAGAAATGGTAATTCAGGCCCAAAAACAAACGGTCATTATCAGCAATCTTGTTGTAAGGCAAATTATCCCCGACAAAATATAAAAGAGTACCACCATAGATCTCCACTGAATCGTTGAGATCATAAGACACTTGTGTCCTGACGAGACCACCATTCTTACCCATGGGGGTTGGAGCCCTCGCGGCCATTGATAATTCAAGTGACTCATTCAAAAATGTTCTGCCCACACGAAACGCCATTTCCGTTTCATTTTCTTTTTGGGAATTGGGTTGTTCCAGCAATCGGTTGTCGAAATCTTTGATATGGCTTGAAACAACCTCAAGGGCCAAGGTGGTGTCAACAATTCCTGAATACTCGACCCCGACCATTGCGGTAAGCCGTTCAAAATCCTTTTCCGTAAAATTCGAAAATCGCAGATTCTTGTGGTAGGCTGCTTCTGCCTTTAACAACCAACTCCCAACAACGAAATTAGCTGCCGAACCAAGCATGCTGATACGCTGATGCTTGCGTATTGGTCCATCTTCTGGACTTGTTTCAATATAAGGGCTTCGGCTCAATATACGTGCCGAATAAAATGACAGGTCCCAACCTGAAAATGTACCTGTCAGTGAAGCCGCAAAATCCGGTTTGCTGAACCTGCCGCCGGGATTGTCTCGTGGAGGTAGTGTTGCCGGTCCAAAATAATAGTCACTCCCTGGTTCAGGTGTTCTGTCAAATCTTCGCTCAGGAATCAATATCAGACTTGAAGTCCAAGGTCCTGAATAGAGATCAAGCCGAGCCATGGTAACCGGCAACCTGAGATTTTTGATGTCAGTAAGCCCTGGTGTCCGATTGTCGACCGGATTAAGGATGTCTGTAACTCGAAACTGGTCGGAACGACCCCAAACCACAATTTGCCTCCCGAATGTCAGATCGATTGAATCAGACAAGGGTCCTTGCAAATAAGCCTCGTCAAGTTCTGCTTCAAAATCCGAGAAATTTGAAATTCCGGCATTCTGAGCAGGTTGAAACTGTTCAGGTTCAATGGGGTCAAGAAGTAAATGTCCTCCAAGGAGCAAACGAAAATCATCTCCGACCTTATTGTCAAGTTTCAAATCAAGACGGGTACTCATGGACGATAACCCCCTATGATCATATTCACCAGGGTTAGGTGCATCATGGGAAAAGTTTACAACAAATTTTTGTCTGACAGATCCGCTTAAACTAGTGCGAGGAGTATCCTGAAACGAATCTTCGGGTGTTTGCAGGGTAGAGGCTGGGGGTTCATCTTTGGATTCAAATTCATCTAAAATTGCATCCAAATCCGACAAATCAGAATCGCCGGTAATTATTGTTGATGGGTCGTTCTCGGTTTCATTGCTATCAAATTCAAAGCCCTCAAGAGCTTCTTCGATAGATATTTCCCCCAACGAGGGATTGGCAATAATACCAATTGCAAGAACAGCAAGACCCCATGAACGAATCATAATCCCTTTTCTAGTCGACGTTGAGTAAAGAGGTCGTCATCAAGCCCCTGGTTGTAACGAACATTGGAAAAATTCATAATCGTTCGATGGACGGTCTCTTTTCCCTCTACCGTACGCATATCAAGTTCAGTTGCTGTCCAAACACCATCGATTTCCTGCAATCTTGATATATCCAGATATTTGAGTTTGCCATTCGTCAACCAGTGGACAGCTCTTACAACCATATCCAACTCGGGATGAACAAAGAGAACGGATTTTGAATAACCGTAACGCTTTTCCACATCACTTGAAACTGGTACGGCTTCAATCAACCATGTAGTGTCTCCCCTCACATCCTTTTCACCCAACAACTTGAAGTTCCATTCGCTAAGCACTCTGCGGTTCATGTCGGCATATGAAAAATCAGAACCCATGAAGGATTGAGATTTATCCGAACTTGCAATTCGCTTGGTCTTGTACAGTTCCGGGAGGTAAATCCATTGGTCATTATCCCGGTCGGGTTCCTGATAGTCATAGGTCAAAAAACCTGTATTTCTGACATTGGCTGGCTCCAGAAAGAAAATCAATTGCCTGACAGTTGATCCCTCGTCCTTACGATAACTTTGCAGGAGTCGTTGACGCTCATGTCCGTTTTTATCAATCAGAGTCATGGTGATATTGTCGGTTCGGTTGTCACCATCATCTCGAGTTTCAACTCTGGTCATGATATCCAATGCAGAATTATCTGCATTTACGGCCAATGGGATAAACAAAAGAAGGACGAATCCTACAATTGAATTCAGTATCAATCTCATCAACCTGTTTCCTCCTGTTTTGTTTCTCTTGGATATATCTTACCATAACGCAGGCTCATCAGAGCAGGGGCCAAAACAAAATCTGCCAAAAGTGCCAGAATAATTGTCATGCCAGTCAATATACCGAACTGAATCAGGTTACTCATGCTGGCAAAACAGAAAACGAAGAAACCTGCCGATAGTATGACTGAAGTAGTCAACATAGCCCGACCAGATGTTAGCAGAGTCTTTTGCACCGCCAACTCAACATCTCCGAATTTATCCAAATAGCGATGAAAATGGTGCATGAAATGTATTGTATCGTCGACAGCAAGCCCGATGGCTATCGAAGCCACAAGCATGGTAAACAAATTTAACGGTATACCCGTGATTTGCATTATCGCTAACGTAATGGCAATGGGTGCAAGATTCGGGATCATGCTAATCAAACCGCTGGAAATGCGGCCAATCAGTAGAATCATCATTATCGTAATAGCCCCGAATGCGATTGCATAACTTTTCGCAGCGGTAAAGATGGCTGCTTCAAGAGTTCTGCTGAGCAGACTCATCATGCCGGTAATCTCATAGGTTGCAGAATTGCCGAATGCATCTTTGAATTTATCATTTACAATGTCTATGAAGGGTGAGTATTCCAAGGTATCTCGCCAGGGTACCCGTAAACTCAAACGACCGATTTGAAATCTTGAATCAACCAGATCCTCAACATCATCTGAGCCGGAATTTTCAAAGAGAAGAAATTCTTGTGGAATCAATCGTTCATTTTCCGGGATACGGTAATATTCAGGGTTGTTGCCATTCAGAGCTTGATGAATTTCCTTGAGAAGAGCAGCAATTGATAAAGTACTGCCAACTGATAGTGCCCCGATTGGATCATCCTCGATTTCTTGCGAAAGTTGATCAATTTTGATCAATGTGTCTCTATCATGCAAACCGTTTTCGACTCCTGTATCAATTATGACTTCAAGAGAAACGGAGCCTCCCATGTTTTTGTCTACCATTTCGGTAGCTTGTCGAATAGGCCATTCCTCTGGTAACCAAGATAAGACATCATGGGAAAACCTGAGTTGTGCAGCTACCAAAAGGCTACCGGCCAATAGCAAGGCAGATAGTACGCAAATCGGTTTGGCTTTCCTGACACTCCAGGAAGCGATGTTTACCAATGCCTTATTAATGATATCATGTTCACCTTCATTTTCGGGTTGGTTTTGTTTAACCTTTCCTGCAGGGAGAATGGCCAATCCGGCTGGAAGTAGCAACAATGTATAAATCAGGGCAATTATGATACCGATGGCTGAAAACAGGCCCAGCTCCGCGATCGGTGCCACCTCTGCAAGTGAAAACGATCCAAGACCCACAGCTGTCGTAAGGCTGGTTAGCAGTATGGGAAGACCGGCATGTCTCACTGCACTCGCTATGGCTTGATGGTCTTGTTCACCAGATGCTCTTTTTTGCTTCCAGATTTCAAGTAAATGTATGGCTGCTCCAACACCTACTGCAAGAAGGAAAGACGGGAGAATGACGGTTGGTAATTTGACGGATATGCCCAAATGCCCCATTAATCCAATTGTGGATACAAGTGCGAGGAGAACAACCCCGAGGGGTAGAACGACAGCACCTATCACTCGAAAGGCAATCAACAACAGTACCATGATTACGGCAACAACCAAGATGATAAACTTGCGGACATCTTCCTGCAGGGTTAATTTGAGAGTATCTGTAACTGCCGGAGTGCCAGCCATAATAACTTCAAATCCTTGGATACTGTATTGTCTGGTCATCTCATCCATTTGCATGACAAGTTGATGAATTTCTGCCTCGGTCAGTTTTTCATTGTTAGCAGTTGGAACATCGGTCTCATCAAAAAAGGAAAGCGCATCATCTACAGCAAGCCCTCCCTCACTGGAGAATCTGCTCAGTTCAACAATTATGCTCGTAAATTCACCATCGGCTGAAATCAACCTGTTTTGATAAAGTGGATTGGCAAGGACTCTACGCCTTAGATTTTCCAATTCATTTTGATTCGTGGGCAAGGTTGTCAGCAGGTCATCCACAATCAATCTGTCACCTTCGCCACGAGTTTCTCTAATATTGATCAAGGATGTAATGGACGCAACAAAGGGAACTTCATCTGCAATCTTCTGGTGGAAATTCTGCAGACGGTTCAGGAATTCAAACGTAAAGACATCATCTCCCTTTATCGCAATGATGATTACATCGTCTCGACCGAACTGTTCACGAAACTCCTCATACCTGATAAGGACCGGATCATCAGGGAAAAGAAATGATTCGTTCGATGTGTCAACGGTAATATTCCGAAGCCCGCTAGCTGCAAACGCCGCAACAATGAGCACACCTATTATGACAAGGTATCTATACCGGCAAATTCGTAGGGTGAAAACCTCAAATTGGTTTTCCAGTATGTGCTTGAAGCCAACCTTCATGCTTCTATTACTTATATTGCTATTTAAAGATCAGAAGTTGATTTAAATTATTGCAACCTCGGAATTCTCTTTCTTTTAGGTTAGGCTATTATAAGAGTAAAAATAGGGTGATGTTAGATTCCCACCCGATATTGTAAGAAATGTTGCAATAAACTCAACTTGTAACGCATTGGCTTGATAAATAGTTTTCTGCCAATTCTGCTGACTCGTGGGCAAAAAATGGAGCCAATTTCTTGGGCTCATCCGAATCCATATGACTCCCCACCCAAGCCAGCAATGCCAATCTCCTCAGCATGACAAAACTGTCAATCAAGCGCTCATCATTTACTGATAGTGGTTCTATACCACGATATCCTTTCAACCACTCGTGTTTCAATTCTTTCAGATCCACACGAGTCTCCATAAATGAAACCGAAGCGGCAAAGTCATAAAGATACCAGCCAAATCCGCAATCATCAAAATCTATAAGGGTCAAATGATCATTGTTTCTCAAGATATTGGCTAACCGCATGTCCGCATGGATCAGCCCGTAATTTTGAATGGACTGGCCAAAGGCCACTATTTTATCGCAAAGGTGTTTTTCTGCTCTGGATAGTATGGAGGAAATTTCCCCGGTAACCCCTGGAGCATCGTACCATTTTCCCCATAAAGGCTTGTCCCCGATAATGGCCTCAAGGTTCCAATGTTGACGAAAAAAATCAGCGGGTCTGGTCCATAGTCTAGCCTGCCTGTGGAGAATAGCAGCCATTTCACCCAAGGAGTGAAACAATTCAGATTGATCATCATCCGCTTCGGGGTTGCTTCCCTCAACAAATTCAAACATCACCAGATTGACCATCCGCCCAGTGTTGGGAGATTTGATATTTTGAATTCTGGCACCATCCTTGCCCCTGAATACTGTGGGGGTGGCAATCAGGTTCTCAGACTGTATCTGGTCCAGCCAAATCAATTCACTCTCGATTTCCTGTTGAGAACGATAATCCGGCCTGTGAACCCTCAGGATTGACTGTGGAATACCATTTGCTTCTACTAGATATGTCAGGTTTTCCGATACATTGATCAATCTGATTTTGCTTTTCGTAGGCAAGTCCCACAATGATAGGGAGGAGTTAAGAATTGTTTCTTCAAGAAAATCAAAGGACATTGAAAATTACTTGGGTATTCAATCTTTACCTGCAAACTTTAGCTTCCAACGCTCGGAATCTTCCTTGGAAATCTTTTTGAAAATAATTTCAGGAACTTGGAATTCCTGATTTACATGAAGTGAGTTCAGGGCCGAATTTACGTTATCCGGCCAAACTGGTCTATCTTCAGAATTAAATATACCCAATAGGCTAACTGAAGCATCAGGTATGAACGGTGAGGAAATATTGCCAAAAAGCCTGATGAGGTTGAGAGAATAGTTCAATATGGTTGCTGCTCGGGATTTATCTGTCTTGACAATTCCCCAGGGTGCAGCCTCCTGGATATATTCATTGCCCAGTGTCCATATTTTTCGCAGTGATTGGGAAGCTTTGCGGATTTCAATGTCATCCATGAATTCCTGATAGGAGACAAGGTTTTGCTCAATCAAGGAGGTGTATTTCCGCTCCAGATCGGTCCATCCATGATTCTCGGGTACTTTGTTGCCAAAATGAGAGGAGCAGAACTTGGTTACTCTTGATACGAAATTCCCGAGAACATTGGCTAGGTCAGTGTTTACCCCCTCACAAAAATTGTCCCATGTGAACTCACTGTCCGAGTATTCCGGAACATGTGACAACAACCACCATCGCCAGTAATCCGACGGAAGAATTTCCAGGGCCTGATCCATGAATATTCCCCGACCAAGACTGGTGGAGAATTGCCCTCCGTCATAATTCAGGTAATTGAAGGATTTTATGTTATCCACCAATTTCCATGGTTCTCCTGATCCCATGATTGTAACCGGGAAGGAAAGGGTATGAAACGGAACATTGTCCTTGCCCATGAATTGTATATACCGCACATCTGTGGCACCTTTGTCCAAGCGCCACCAACGCTCCCAATCCGTATCTGATTTGCCATTGGCATCGGCCCATTCGGCAGTTGCAGCAATATATTCGATCGGGGCATCAAACCAGACATAAAACACCTTTTCTTCCATACCAGGCCAAGGTTCGGCACCTTTTCTTACGGGTATTCCCCAATCCAGATCCCTGGTAATGCCCCTGTCCTGAAGCCCCTCGTCATCAAACAACCATTTCTTGGCAATTGAAGTCGTCAGGATAGGCCAATCCTTCTTGGAATCGATCCATTGTTCCAGTTGCTTTCGAAACAGGGATTGTCGCAAATAAAGGTGTTTGGTCTTGCGTACTTCCAAATCAGTCGAACCCGAAATGGCCGATCGGGGTTCCAGCAAATCCGTTGGATCCAATTGCTTGGTACAGTTCTCGCATTGGTCGCCACGGGCATTTTCATAGCCACAATTTGGACAAATGCCCTGAACATACCGATCGGGCAGAAAACGCTTATCTGTGAAAGAGTATATCTGCTCCTCATCAACCTCGGAAATGAATCCGTTCTTGTCCAACTGTCCTGCAAAATGCTGTGTCAACACATGATTTCGCTTACTGGAAGACCGGCCAAAATAATCAAACGACAACCGGAATTCCTTGGCCAGGTTTTTCTGTATTTCATACATTTCCTGACAATATTCCTCTACGGGCTTGTTCGCCTTTGAAGCCGCAAGCTCGGCCGGAGTTCCATGTTCATCGGTAGCACAGATGAACATGACCTCATGACCCCTCAATCGCATATAGCGGGCATAGAGATCGGAGGGTAACTGACTCCCGACAAGGTTACCCAAATGTTTTATTCCATTGATGTATGGAATCGCTGATGTGATCAATATTCTATTCATATGTACTTTGACATTTATACCAATTGATGGGGTTATTTACCCTCATTACTCTTTTTCCTGGACTTCCTCAATAATCTTCCCATCAGGTAACTGGTCCTGGGAGTATAGACATAGTTTGTACGCTGTTCAGGTGATGGTCGGAATCTCATTCTTATCACACCAAAAACAACTAGGGCAACATGGAATAGGGCAATGATTGTAAACATGGCATTGACCCCGAAACTTTCAATCAATCCTGAAATGAAATAGGGACTGATTATGGCTCCAAGAGCATAATAGAATAACAGTGAGGCACTTACTTCAACCATTTGATCTGGATTTGCATGATCGTTTGCCAGGGCTGCCGAGACTGAATAAATCGGAAAAGTAAAGAATCCAAGGACGATTGTAGCTGCGAAAATGCTGTCAGGTATATGTCCTGATAAATAAATAGTCAGTACACAGGCGAGGGTAGCCAGGAAGGACAGGAATATCAATACGGTGCGTCGGTCGATTTTATCGGCAACCCAACCGGTCGGAAATTGGGCTATTGCCCCTCCAACAAGGAATGAGGCCAGAAATATCCCCATTTCAAAATTGTTCAACCCAATTTGGGTGCCATAAATTGGTCCGACCATCCTGAACCCTGCTGTGGTAATTCCGGAAACCACCACACCAGCTGTTGCCATTGGAGAGATTTGATAGGCCAATTTAGGCTTCAATCGCAGTTTCTGTTGGGTCTTTGGAGGAGGTATACGTGTTAATGCCAGAGGTAACAATGAGGCACAGCAGATTATGGCGATCAGATTATAGGTGACATAGTGAGCCGGTGTTAACCAGGCAATTAAAATTTGGGCCACGATGCCACCGCACATGTCAACTGACCTATACAGGCGAAGTGATTTGCCCCTGTTCTGATTTTCGGTCTTGGCCTGAATCCATCCTTCGATTACTGTAAAACATCCTGCCACACACATCCCCGAGAGGATCCTCATCGCTGCCCACGCATAAGGGTCAATGAAAACCATGTGAAGAAGGATGCCGATGGTTCCCAGGGAAGCAAAAACGGCAAAACAGCGGGAATGATTGACTTGACCGACCAATCTGGGTGCCCACCAACACCCAATAAAAAATCCAATGAAATGAGAGGAGCCCAACAAACCGATTTGGGTAGTGGAAAAATTCAACTCATAACCTGACAAGACATCAAGAGGTCCAAGAATACCCGAACTGAGTTGCAGAAGTACAACCGATACCAGGAGAGAAGAAAATGAAACAATCAATGTCATTGAAGAACCAACAATAAAGTCAGCAAAGTTAAGGATTCCTATACCGAATCTGATGTCCGGCAAAAGTTGCAAACTTGAATAGGACTATTTTTACTTGGCTTGATTTTGACTTGATGTCTGTGTTTTCAAGTGGCTAAATGAAATAACCTTGCTTGAAGGTGCTGGGTTACAAACGGAAAAATCAGGATTCTTGGGCAATTGGGGAGAGTTCCTTGACCAGATTCTCCACTATTGCATTTACAAATCCAGACTCCTTGCCAGAAGGAAAGAATGATTCGGCAATATCCACATATTCATTGATGATCACCTTTACCGGGGTTTTATTTAAAATCGTCTCGGCACAACTTGCCCTAAATATTGCCCTGATGGTTGGATCAATTCTGTCGATTGTCCAGTTGTCAGGTAATTTTGAATGAATCAACCTGTCGATTTTTTGTTGGTTGTCCACAGCTGAATGGAGCAGGGCTCTGAAAAAATTCTTGTTGGGAGAAGGTAATTGCACTCCATCAATTATCTCGCCAAATCCGTTTTCCAGAAAATCCGCAATTACATAGTCTACTCCCTGATTGCTGGCTTCCATCTGAAACAAGGCTTGTACTGTATTCAACCGGGAAATTCTCTTGGCCCATTTACCCTGCTTGTTTTTTCTGTCCTGATTCATGGAGAAGCTCAAACTTCATTAAACTTTGGCATCAGAAAAGGGGTCATATGGTTTAATTTTCTGCTGCTTGAAAGCAATTAGCCTCAAGGCAGCTTCGACAGCCTCGCCACCCTTGTTACCCTCCTTTGGATTTGCCCTGACAATAGCTTGATCAAGGTTTTCGACGGTAAGTATTCCGTTCCCAATGCACAAACCTTCCAGGCCAAGATCCATGATGCCACGAGCGGATTCACCGGCGACAATCTCAAAATGAATGGTTTCACCCCTTATGACGCAACCAAGTGCCACATACCCGTCATAGATATTTTGTTCAGATGCCAGCTTGATGGCAGGTGGAATTTCCAGTGCACCCGGTACCTCAAGGACCTCTGTCCTGATTGACTGCGAATGAAGTTTGGATCGCGCTCCCTCCAATAAAAGGTTGGTTATGTCTTCATAATAGGGAGCCACAACCAATAGAATTGACAAGGGAGAGTTGGCATCTCTGCCTAGGGTCAGGGTTAAGCTTTCAGGTTTTTTATCGCGTTTCATCAGCTTTAATCCCAGATTGCCTCAGTTCCTTCAATGGTAAGCCCATGACCCTCAATGCCTACGATGCGTGTCGTCGGTGAATTCGTGAGCAAGATTAGTCGTCTTATATTCAAGGTTCCCAGAATTTGTGCTCCAATACCATATTGTCTGAGTGTTTGGGGCGCTTCGGTTGTACTGACATTGATTTTCATGCCCGATTCCCGCAGAAGAACTATTACACCTCGTCCTTCCTTGGCAATTTTATTCATTACCTGGGGAATAAGATCATGTCGAAAGGGAGAAATAGCCAGATTGTCGGCCAAGGGGTTGAGGGCATGCATGCGAACCCAAACAGGCTTGCTGTCGGATGGATCGCCCTTGGAAAGAACAATATGCTGGGAGCCCTGGGTTTCATCCTCGAATATGCGCATCAGCCATTCACCACCAAATTGCGATGTGACGGAACTGACTGAAACCTGATGAACGAGATTGTCATGACGCAGCCGATAGGCAATGAGATCAGAGATGGTACCGACCTTTATATTGTGTTTCTTGGAAAACCTGATAAGGTCGGGCATACGGGCCATCGTACCATCATTGTTAAGTATTTCACAAATGACGGCAGAGGGATTCAAACCTGCAAGGCGGGCGATATCGACACTCGCTTCCGTATGACCGGCCCTTACCAGAACGCCTCCCTTTTGGGATCTCAAGGGAAAGATATGACCAGGGGTTGCAATGTCTTCGGGAGTTGATCCTGGATCAATGGCCACAAGTACCGTTCGGGCTCGGTCATGGGCGGAAATTCCAGTAGTAATACCTTCCTTCGCCTCGATTGAAATGGTAAAGGCCGTTTCATGTCTTGAGGAATTGTCGGCCGCCATGAGCTTTAGTCCCAATTCTTCTATTTTCTTGGCTGTTAATGTCAGGCAAATCAAACCCCTGCCATGAGTTGCCATGAAATTAATGGCCTCTGGTGTGGCCATCTGTGCCGGAATAACCAGATCCCCCTCGTTTTCCCGGTCCTCATGATCAGCGAGGATGAACATGCGGCCGTTGCGGGCTTCGTCCAGTATTTCCTCAACAGGAGAGATATCTTTGCTGAAATTGTCAGGTGTCATTGTTGGGCCTTTGTTCCATAATTCTGGCGACATAACGTGCTATGGGATCTATTTCAATATTCACGGCATCACCGATTCCCCTTTCCCGGAATGAAGTGACTTCCAGTGTATGCGGAATGAGATTTATCGAAAAGCTGTTTTCGCCCACCTCGTTTACGGTCAGTGAAACACCGTTAAGTGCAACCGAACCCTTGGGAGCAATAAAGGGTGCCAGATCTGCGGGTAGGCTGAAAACGACTTTCCTGCTTTCACCCACCGATTGGAGGTCAAGGATATTGACGGTGCCATCAACATGGCCGGACACAATATGCCCCCCTAGTTCATCTCCCACTCTCAGGGATCTTTCCAAATTCAAGGTTGTTCCCACTGACCAGTTTCCAATAGTGGTTTTTGATATTGTCTCGGCAGAAACCTGTACCTTGAACCATGGTGATTTGTCGTTTCCCAGATCAACTACCGTAAGACAAACTCCTTCACAACATATCGAATCTCCGATATTTGGAGGATTGCCGGTTAGATCATAACCAATACATATAGATAATTCCTCACTCTGGTCCTTTTCCAAAACCTTCCCGATGTGGGTGACAATTCCCGTGAACATAAACTTCCTACAATTTGTCGATCTGAACAGCGCTTAATAACATTTTCTCAGAAGAAAATAACCAGTCATTTTCAGGAAGAAACCGGTACCCAGTGGCAAACCGCATCACTTCCAATCCGATAAAGTTTCATCAATCTGAAATTGGGTGCCATTTTGACCAAATCAAGATCCAGGGGTCCAACTGAAGAAAGTGAATTTGTACCCAATGCCTTACCGGCAATAAAACTGATAAATTCATCTACAAGATTGCATGCAAAAAGCGATGCGGCCAATTTCGGTCCCCCCTCGCAGAACACTCTGGTAATTCCCAAGGCACCAATCTTCTGTACAACATCTCTTGGATCTAGATATCCATTTTCAGCAGTATTGCAGGGAATCAATTTTACCTTTCTGGAGTTCCATTCTTCCATCTTTTGGGCATCGAGACCAGTTTGGTGGCAAATCCAGGTCGGGATTTCGGCAGATGTTTGTGCCAGTTTTGAATCCAATGAAAGCGTCAGGTTGGTATCCATAACAATCCTTACTGGTTTATGGGTAATTCCCAATCCCCTTGAGGTTAACATGGGATCATCAATTTCAGCGGTTCCTTTCCCTATCAGGATGGCATCATTCTTGGCTCGCATCTGGTGTACCCGATGTCTGGCCTGTTGACTGGTTATCCATTTGCTGTCACCTGTTCTTGTTGCGACCTTGCCATCAAATGATGCTGCCAACTTCAGGGTTATTTTAGGCCGTCCCACGGTTCTTGAGAGGATAAATCCCTGATGATCATATTTTGCCAAATCCTCCATACAGGGGGAAGTAACCGCAATTCCATTGTTGCGTAAAATCTCATCCCCCTTGCCAGCAACTCTGGGATCAGGATCAACAAGTGAATAACAGACCCTTTTTATACCGGCAGCAAGGATGGCATCGGTACAGGGCGGAGTTTTCCCTTCGAAGCAACAGGGTTCAAGAGTTATGTATGCAGTAGCACCCTTGGCCTTGGCCCCAGCCTGGTTTAAAGCCACAACCTCGGCATGTGGTATTCCTTGCGACTGTGTAAAACCCCTACCAACAATAATGTTGTCCTTGACCAGAATACATCCCACCGATGGGTTGGGCCAAGTCTGCCCCTGACCTCTTTTGCCTAGCCCAAGGGCGATTCGAATAAATTTTTGGTCCGCTTCGGTCGGTTGGGCCAATTCAAAACTCATTTGAAGGGCGCATCTTTGTTATGAAGGATACAAAATCATCGGTGTCCTGAAAGTCCTTGTAAACACTTGCAAAACGAATATGAGCGACCTGGTCGATGGCAGCTAGCGAATCCATAACATACTCACCAATCAGATTGGTGCTTATTTCCTTTTCACCCCTTTGTTCAAGTCGCCGAATTACACCTGAAACCAGTTGATCTATCTTATCTCTCTCAAGGGGTCTTTTTCGTAAGGCCAATGTTATTGACCGTCGCAATTTGCTCCGGTCAAAATCCTGAAAATCGCCACTGGTTTTTCTTACCGTAAAATCCTGAAATTGTACCCGTTCATAGGTTGTCCATTTCCCACCACAGGTCTTGCATAATCTTCGGCGGCGTGTTGCGGTTTCATTTTCAACCGGGCGGGAGTCGGTAACCTGTGTATTGGGATTATTACAGTAGGGACATCTCATTGATGGTATCTCTTTTTGATTCGCCTGTCCCTGTTCCTACACAATGGAATAATTTCTAATCTTCAAGGAATGGACGCAGCTTCTTGCTGCGGTTTGGATGTTTCAGTTTGCGAAGCGCCTTGGCTTCAATCTGCCTTATTCGCTCTCTCGTGACCTGAAAAACCTGTCCGACCTCTTCAAGTGTATGGTCAGTTGACACCCCTATGCCAAACCTCAGTCTGAGTACCTTTTCCTCTCGCTCGGAAAGGCCGGCCAAAACCCTGCCGGTTGTTTCCTTGAGGTTGGATTGAATGGCGCTTTCAAGAGGCAGGATCGCCTGTTGGTCTTCGATAAAATCACCTAATTTGCTATCATCCTCATC
>WTGT01000270.1 GCA_011523445.1 Paracoccaceae bacterium | reverse complement strand
CATCGGGCTACCGCAAGTGGGAACAGAAGCAGCGAACGGTAAGCGGACCGGCCGAGGTCCTCCTCAAGGTCATGGCCCGTGAACCGGAAGCCTTCAGACATCCTGAACAACGTCGACCAAGCCATTGGCAAATTTGCCAACCCACTCATCACAAGGGAATGAATTTTTTCAAGCAGGAACGGAAATAACCTGTATGCCTATCAGGTGTTTGAAACCTCAGGAGGTGTGAAAACTAGGTGGCAGCAATTTGGGGAAACCCTTGCTGGACAAACCGAATGAATTGAAACAATTGGACATGGTTTCTGGGCTAAAGTCCTAAAGACAAAGGATATCGGAAAACCATATGATGAGAATTGTGCTATAGGTGGTTACTTAGTTGAAATGATATTAGAATACTGATGGTATTTCACCTGGCTTGGATGAAACTTCAAAAAGCTGTTGGGCATACTCAGCCTCGGATCTCCGACAAATCATGAACCACTTGGTTTCAGATTCAAACCAGAAAGCAACAGCAATCTGACCAAATCTGGTCCGCCGAAATGTCCCCTTCCTCATTTTATCTCTGTTCAGATCGATTGGAGTGTTCTTGGCTAGAACCTCCCTGATAAAATTTCCTTCTATTTCAAAAACCGAACGCAAATCACTGATATCCCATATAAGGGTATCTTCTTTACCCATCTTGTGATTCAGGTCTTCGATCAGTTCCCCTACCCGTTCAAGAGGTAAAATCAATAGCAATTCGTCTGGTGACATCCAGGCAATTGATGTTTTATCTTCGGTACTGATTTTTCCCCGGACTGGTACCTTCACCCCGGTTGCCTCAACAATTGCATTTTGCAACGTTTTTGACTTGAGATCACCACGAAACAATATCATCCCGATATCATCGAGCAAGTTTAGTTTGGGAGTACTTCCAACAGTCGATTTAGCCATTTGTATTTTACCTAATCAGTATTATAGGCAATGTGGCTGACAATTTTGGCCTTGACCATTTTATTGCCACAGTTGAATTTAAGTACTTCCCCCATTCTTTCGGTTCCCCGTTCAACCAGCCCCATTGCTATTGGCCGTTTCAGGATCGGTGAATAATAGGTGGAAGTTACCCTGCCTTCCATTCTGGGATGATCGAATTCATTCTTGGTTTCACCTTGTGCATAAACACCATGGGGTAATGGCTCATCATTATCCAGGACTTCCAAGCCCACCAGTTTCCATCTGTCAGGATCGATCAAATATGATCTTTGTTGACCTCTCTTGCCAAGGAAATCATCCTTTTTCTTTGATATGGCCCAGTCCAAACCCAAATCCTGGGGTATTATGGTTCCATCAGTCTCATCTCCAATCATGATGAAGCCCTTTTCAGCCCTGAGGACATGAAGGGCTTCTGTTCCATACGGTTCAATCGAAAACTCTTGACCAGCCTCATGGATCTTCTCCCATAGTTCAAGCCCCTCTGAAGCCCTAACGGAAATTTCAAACGAAAGCTCACCTGAAAAAGAAATCCTGTAAACCTGAACCTCATGCCCTCCAAGAATTCCCTTTTTCCAAGACATGAATGGCAATTCCTCTTCACCGAGGTCCATTCCTCCAAGCTTGTCCAAAACGTTTCTGGCTTCCGGTCCCGCGACACCGATCTGAACATACTGATCGGTAATGTTGGCGGTATAAACCCGCCAATCCCACCATTCACACTGGAGCCAGTCTTCTAGCCAGCCATGAATATGGTCTGCCCCACCAGTCGTTGTATGACACAAGAAAGTTGTTTCGTCCAATCGAGCCACAACCCCGTCATCCATCAGAAAGCCATTTTCATCACACATCAATCCATACCTGCATCGGCCGGGCTTGAGGGTGCTTATGGCATTGGTGTAAATCAAGTCCAGAAACTTGGCTGCATCTTTTCCCTTGACCAGTATTTTTCCCAACGTGGTTGCGTCCAACATGCCCACAGTCGTCCTTACCCTGAGGGTTTCACGATTCACAGCATTTTCGACCGATTCTCCCTCCAGCAAGTAACAATATGGACGTCGCCAATCCGAGACCGGTTCCCAATGGGCATTTTGTGATACATGCCAAGCATCAATGGGAGTTTTTCTGGTAGGCTTGAACAACTCCTTGCCGGCGGAACCTGCAATCGCTCCAAGAGGTATGGGTGAGTATGGGGGGCGGAAAGTCGTGGTACCCACCTTGTCCATCGGTATACCAAGGTTATGGGAAACTAGGGCAATGCCGTTGACATTGGAAGTTTTGCCTTGATCAGTGGCCATCCCGAGTGTTGTATATCGTTTGGAATGTTCAATACTTTCAAATCCCTCAAGGACAGCCAGATCAATATCCGATACTTTGACGTCATTCTGGTAATCCACCCAAGCCTTCATCTTCTTTTTGGGCTTCATGCTGTATGGGATCAACCAAGTACCATAACATCTGTCCTCAGTGATCTCCCGGGTATGGGGAAGTTGTATTTCTGGAAGGTCCTTGTCGAATTCCCGGGCAACCTGCCTGACGATTTGTTCAACTTGAGAAGAAATCTCATGCAATTGCAGGTATCCGTTCGCTGAACCGATAGGAAAAATATTCTGCTTGCCATGGCTGTCTATGGGTGGGTGCTTCCAATCGGGAACAAACATGACCTTCGTTTCATCCCATTTAAGTTTGCCGTTGCAATGAGACCATAAATGAACGGTTGGAGACCACCCCCCGGATACGGCAATTGACTCACAACCAATTTTTTCAAGGGATGTCCCTTCCCCTACCTGTGAACACATTTCCAGACCCGAAACGGTTTTCTTGCCCAAAACTTCACCGATACCCCGGGCGGGTTCAATCCTTAACCCTAGGTTTTTGGCCCTGGTTGGCAAGGTTCCCCTGATTTCCATCCTGGTATCAAGTATCAAGGGAACTGACAGCCCTACTTCTGCCAGAGCTATGGCAGTCCTGTAAGCATCATCATTATTGGTTATTATGGCTGTTCGATCACCTGGTGATACGCCATAATTAATCAGATAGTCTCTGACCCCGGAAGCCAATCTTACTCCAGGAAGGTCATTTCCGGCAAAACAAAGTGGTCTTTCAATGGCCCCAGTTGCCAGCACAATCCGCTTGGTCCTGATCTTCCACAATCTCCTCTTAAGGTAACCACTCTTCCCCGATGTATTTGGAAGCCTTTCATCAGCAATGACAAAACCATGGTCATAAATACCGGAAACCGAGGTTCGTAACCTCATGGTTACATTTTTGCTTGAAGAAAGTTCCTGCAGTGTTGAATTCACCCAATCCTGAGAAGCCCCCTCACCAAACTCGGCATGATCCTGAACCAATCTTCCACCAAAATTTGGCGACTGTTCCAGAAGAAGAATCCTCAATCCTGTTTCAGCCAATAGCCTAGTTGCAAGCAACCCTGCCACTCCCCCGCCAACTACAAGTATATCAGTGTGTAAATAGAAGTGCTCATAATGATCGACATCACTCTCAGTTGGAGGCTGTCCCAAACCTGCTGATTGTCTAATTGCCGGTTCGAAAAGATGTTTCCAGGCTTGTCTTGGAGCCATGAATGTCTTGTAATAAAATCCCGCCGGAATAAGGTTGGAACCTAGGTTTGCCATACTCCCAATATCGGTCTCCAAGGTCGGCCAATGGTTTTGGCTTTTTACTTCCAACCCCTCTGCAAGTTCTGTTATTGTTCCTACCTGATTGGGTTCTCGTTCTCCATCCTTGCCAATGGTAAACAAGGCATTTGGTTCTTCTGGTCCACTGGCAACAATCCCTCTTGGTCTGTGGTATTTGAAACTTCTACCTACCACTTTTTGATCGTTTGCCATCAAGGCCGAGGCAACCGTATCTCCCTCGAAACCCTTGAGTTTCCTGCTGTTGAACTTGAAATTCAGGGGCTTGCTTCGATCGATAAATCTACCACCGGTAGGGAGTCGTGTGCTCATGAAAACTTCTCCGCTTTATCCGAATTCAAACCGTTTTCCTGCCCTGTTCTTCTACTTTTGATTTCCTCCATTATACGGGGCGGTGGCTTGAAGGTCTGGGCAGGATAGGTTCCAAAAACCTCCTGGGTAACCGTACACCGTGCAACATGAAACCATTTCCCACAGCCCATGGCATGGCGCCATCTTTCCAGAATTACTCCCTTGGGATTTTCTCGCAGAAACAGATAACCCTCAAAATCATCATCGGTGGAATCCGGCCCTTCCCGTTTCAAATGTGCCTCACCACCCGATACCAATTCGGTTTCATCCGCTTCAATTCCACAATAGGGACAAACGAGTTTTAACATCCTTGACCTACAATCATTTCGGGGAAACCTTCATTGCCATTCTTCATGCTACTAATGGGCGACCCCGGCAGCAACACTCTCATCGATAAATCTGCCTTCCTTGAACCTGTCCAAACTAAAGGGACTTGCCAAAACCCCGGGTTCCCCTTTAGCTACCAGCTCGGCCATGGCCCAGCCAGAACCGGGAATCGATTTGAAACCTCCTGTTCCCCATCCGCAGTTTATGAAGATATTGTCAACGGGAGTTTTTGAAATTATCGGAGACCTGTCACC
>WTGT01000042.1 GCA_011523445.1 Paracoccaceae bacterium | reverse complement strand
TGCTACAGAAGGTGCTGCTTTGGCTCTACAGGGAAAAGGTCTTCATGCCTCTGGAATTGAACATGAATGTGTTAAAGCCTGGACCAAAACCTGTCTTACCACGGATAAGAATGGAATAGTGAAGATTAATTCACCACTAAATTCGTGCCTGCAAATAGCCAATGGTGAAACTGGGGTTATTCAAGCTATACCCCGTGATCTGCATGTTACCGATGGTACACAGGCATTGGGAAAAATTCCAACCAAGGAGATTTTTGAGCAAGTCAAGATTGCCTTTATTTCGGCCCACAAAATTGGTGGTCTCAAGGGTACCGGGGCCCTCTTGAAGAACCCTGAGGCGGAAATCAACCCTAATATCAGGGGAGGAGGGCAGGAGTATGGATTCAGATCAGGTACTGAAAATGTACTCGGAATTATTGCCTTTGCTGCTGCATTGGAAGAAGCCGATAAGGAACTGAAAAATGGTGAGTGGGAAAGAGTCAGGGAAATAAGGGATCTTTTGGAAGATATATTACTGGATGAAGTTGAGGATATAGTCATTTTTGGTCGGAAAGCGGAAAGGCTACCCAACACAAGTTATTTTGCTGCATCAGGTTGGAAAAGCGAACATCAAATCATAAATCTAGATCTATCGGGTTTTGCAGTTTCAGCAGGGTCTGCCTGTTCCTCGGGAAAGTTGCGGTCAAGTGGAGTTCTGGAAGCTATGGGGGTTTCGCCCCAACTTACATCCTCTGCCATTCGTGTTTCACTGGGACCAGCAACAAATAGGGATGACGTGCTGAGATTTGCCAGGCTGTGGATTGACAAACTCAAGAATAACAGAAATTAAATTTACCAGAAAATTTATGCAAACATCGGAATTGAAAGGATAATTTCCATGGAAATGACAAAAATTAAGGACGGTGTGGATAAGAATACCCTTGAAACGGTCAAGTCCGTTGGAGGCAAGTACAAGCATGGCTGGGAAACGGAAATTGAAATGGAGTTTGCTCCCAAGGGGGTCAACGAGGAAATAGTCAGGCTGATTTCCGAAAAGAATAGCGAACCACAATGGATGACCGAGTGGAGACTAAGTGCATTCAATCGATGGAAGGAAATGAAGGAACCATCCTGGGCCATGGTAAACTATCCCGAAATCGACTATCAAGATCAATATTATTATGCCAAGCCCAAAAGCATGGTAAAACGGCCAAAATCCCTTGATGAGGTTGATCCGACCCTTTTGGAAACCTATCAAAAGCTGGGAATACCGCTCAAGGAACAAATGGTTCTGGCAGGAGTTGAGGGGGCATCCGAATCACCTGCCGATGCCAGAAAGGTAGCTGTTGATGCTGTATTTGATTCAGTATCAGTGGGAACAACTTTTCGGACCGAACTGCAAAAGGCAGGTGTCATTTTCTGCCCGATTTCAGAAGCCATAGAAGAGCATCCAGAACTGGTCCGAAAATATTTGGGGTCTGTTGTACCAATTACCGACAACTATTTTGCAACTCTCAACTCCGCCGTGTTTTCTGATGGTTCCTTTGTTTATGTGCCACCCGGTGTTAGGTGTCCTATGGAACTTTCCACCTATTTCAGAATTAATGCCGAAAACACGGGTCAATTTGAAAGAACACTGATCATTGCCGATGAAGGGTCCTATGTAAGTTACCTTGAAGGCTGTACCGCACCACAACGTGATACCACCCAATTGCATGCCGCAGTGGTTGAACTCGTCGCGCTCGAAAATGCCGAAATCAAATATTCGACCGTTCAAAACTGGTATCCCGGTGATGAGGAAGGGAAGGGTGGAATTTACAATTTTGTTACCAAAAGGGCCGATTGCCGAGGAGATCGCTCTCATGTCATGTGGACACAAGTTGAGACTGGCTCTGCAGTTACCTGGAAATATCCTTCCTGTATTTTGAGAGGAAAGGAATCTCAAGGAGAATTCTATTCCATCGCCATAACCAATAATCTCCAGCAAGCTGATACCGGTACCAAGATGGTTCACTTGGGACAGGGTTCCAAATCCAGGATTGTGTCAAAGGGAATTTCGGCAGGAAAGGCGCAAAATACCTATCGTGGGTTGGTTTCCGTTCATCCCCGTGCCAGCAACTGTCGCAACTATACCCAATGTGACAGCCTGTTGATCGGGGATAATTGTGGTGCACACACGGTACCCTATATTGAAGTTAAAAACAATACATCCCGGGTCGAGCATGAGGCAACCACTTCAAAGGTTGACGAGGATCAGCTTTTTTACTGTCGCCAAAGGGGTATTGATGAAGAAGCGGCTGTAGCTCTGGTGGTCAATGGCTTCTGCAAGGAAGTGTTACAATCACTTCCCATGGAGTTCGCCATGGAAGCTCAACAACTGGTTGCAATTTCACTCGAAGGATCGGTTGGTTAAATCTTGACAAAATTACTCGGGAAGACCACTTGGATATCGAACAATTTTCGGTTTCAAGTCTAAATCATTTCATTTTTAACTTACGTTATATCATGGCCATAAAAGCACCTGTCATAGACATCAAAACCCTTAAACCTTTCGATTTTACTTCGAAAAAGTTAACAAAATTCGGCGGGAAGGTATCTGACCTGGGTCAACCTCTTGGACTTGAAGGAATCGGATGCAGGTATTTTGAGGTAAAACCAGGCCGTAGGGCTTTTCCATTTCATAATCATTTGGGAAATGATGAACTTTTCATTGTTACTGAAGGAAAGGGCATCTACAGATATGGCGACAAGACGATCGAGATTTCAGCAGGCTCTGTTTGTGGTGCTCCTAGAGGAGGCAGGGAAGGGGCCCACCAGATTATCAACAACAGCGATGAAGTTTTGAAGTACCTTGCGATCTCGACTAAAAACGATCCTGATATTTGTGAATACCCCGACAGTGATAAAATACTGGCATTTAGCATTAAACCCGGTAAGGATTTTGAATCTGCCTACATGAAATATATCGGGCTCATGGAGAATCAGGTCAATTATTTCCATGGTGAAGAAGAATAGAAATTTCACTTCAAGACAGAATTCGGCAGTAATTTCACCCAAATATTTAGCCAACTCGAAAACATATAAAGGAGTTATTTTTGTTAAAAATTGAAAATTTGCATGCAATTCTCGAAGAGGAGGACAAACCCATTCTCAAGGGTGTCAATCTAAAGGTAAAACCCGGCGAGGTACATGCCATAATGGGACCAAATGGTTCAGGTAAATCAACCCTGTCATATATCATTTCTGGGCGTGATGGTTATGAAGTTCCCGAAGGTTCAATTACCTACAATGATGAAGATATCCTTGAATTGGAACCCGAAGAAAGGGCTGCCATGGGGGTCTTTCTGGCATTCCAGTATCCTGTGGAAATTCCAGGAGTTGGCAATATGACCTTCCTTAGAACAGCCTTTAATGCAATAAAGAAAGCAAGAGGTGAGGAAGAAATCTCCGCAAGTGACTTCCTGAAACTGGTAAGAACAAAAGCCAAGGAACTGAACATCAGTCCCGACCTATTGAAACGTCCGGTAAATTACGGATTTTCAGGCGGGGAGAAGAAAAGAAACGAAATTTTGCAAATGGCTGTTCTCGAACCCTCCTTGTGTGTCTTGGATGAAACCGATTCCGGCTTGGATATTGATGCCATGAAGCAGGTATCTGAAGGGGTAAATGCCTTGCGAAGCCCTGACCGGGCAATAATCGTAATCACACATTACCAAAGATTATTGAACCATATACAGCCTGACATTGTACATGTCATGGTTGATGGAAGTATTGTCCAATCTGGTGGAGCCCAACTTGCTTTGGATATAGAAAACAATGGGTACTCGAATATCCTCAGTAATCTGAATTGATTTCAATCCACCTTTATGAACAAAATTATTTTAGAGAAGTAGCTTCTGATCATGTTGACTGAAAACAAGGGTAGATACAATTTCCCGAAAAGAGGGGATGAATACTGGAAGTTTACCAAGCCCGACCAATTTGTGGAAATTTCCGAGCAGGCTTGTCAGACCCAGCTTCAAAATAACATAAATGCCCATTATCCTGAAGATGCAGCAGCATTATACAATTTGGATGGTATGGACAAAATCGAGTTTGTCCTGCAACCCAACCAGCTTTTGTTCAATCAATCTGACAGGAGAATTACCAGTACCCTAGAGGTAGGATTAAAAAACCTCTATCAAGGAAAATCTTCATGGATAGATGACATTGCAGGTGTTATCGAAAACAGAATTCAGAAACCGATTCCCAGACCGTTTGCCAAATACTGCATTGATCATAGTCAAATAGGTCTTTGCCTTTGGGCCAAGGGAGAAATCGCTGATCCCGTAATTCTGAGCTATGGGGAAGGTTTCGCTGGAGGCGAACATCTGGTCCACAACATCATAAGGGTTTCGTCCGGTGCCAAGTTGACCCTAGTCGAGATTGGCAATCCGTGGTCGGGGGTGAACATGGTCAATGAGGTTCTTGTCGAACCCAATGGGAAATTCAACCATATCAGAATTGCTGTTGGAAATACTGAGGCCCAAAGTCTGATCCACCAATATGCCAAGGTCGATGAAGCAGCCTCCCTTAAATC
>WTGT01000282.1 GCA_011523445.1 Paracoccaceae bacterium | reverse complement strand
GAGAAGGTTTATCCCAGACCATACGGCCATATACCGAAGAAAAACTTTGTCCACCCGGCTTGCGATGACAGGTAGATATGATTTCATCTGGCCAATCCCGCCAAGTTCCGCCCGGTTTTGAAGCCTTAATTCGCTGTAAATTAATCTCACTAAGACCACAAGATCGATGCAAGGGATCTTTTTTGCACACTTCCCCTGCGGCAATTGAAGGCAAATCTGCCAACTCATCCTTTACACTACGGTGGCAATCAGTATGTGTCTTGTGGGGTAGAGCAATCCGTCCTAAGCGAGAGGCCAGTAAAACCAATCTGGAGCGGGTTTGTGCCAAGCCATAATCAGGACCATAAAGTATACCCCATACTACCTTGTAGTTTTTTCTTTCAAGTTTGTTGACAAAATCTTCAAAAACACGACCTCCCTGAAAACTGACTAAGGCCGGTACATTTTCCATAGAAACAACATCCGGTAAAGTACCTATGACAAGTTCTGAAAACCTCTTGATCAAACGCCATTTGGGATCTGAACTCTTTTGGCTATAATTGGAAAAAGGTTGGCATGGTGCACAACCAACGAGAACCCTGATACTATTATCAGGAAACAATTGATTTATCTCCCTTGGTGTAATGTGGCTTACATCCTTCAGAAGAAACTGGGCCTTATTGTTGGTTTCATAGGCATAGCGACAATCCTCATCAAGATCAATACCAGCAGCTATTTGAAATCCTTCAAGTTTAAGACCATAAGACAATCCTCCGGCCCCACAAAAAAGATCAACAACTGACCCGGTCCTCTTCGTATTTGGTCCAGCTGACACTGCAGTTTTCATTCCCAATATTTCACTCATATAATTATTGTATATATTATTTTATTCTATACGATGTTTTACTCTATACTATAGTTTACTGCATATTATTGAGAACAATATAGTATGAGTTAAACTATCTTTACTACAATGTTGATTTAAATCGCTTGGCATATAAGACAAAATTTCTTTTTTTCCTCGGGACTAACCGGAAGGTAAAATAAATTTTTTTAATTGATCGGTGGCTTGATTTTTAGCTCTTTGCCCAAAATGGCGGGAAAGGTTATCTGCCTACTCGCCAGGATGTAATTTCAGACCATCCAAATGGGAATATATATCACAGCAAAAGTTTCATTATTTTCAAAATGGATACTACCCACTGAAAAAGACAATGATCCTAATTTTTACAGGCTGGTGTCCGAGCCTTAGTAAAATTATAGTTTTTGTGGAAGTTACCGTACCTAATTGCTATTGTTCAGTGGAATCAATTGTCTACCAATTTAGGTTTAAATTTTTTACCAAAAGTTAAGGTTTTTAAATTATAACATTTTTATTTACTCGGGAGGAGTTACCAAGCAGAGGGTAGACCATTGACACAGACACCGTTTAGTATGATTTGATAAAGGATCTTCATAGTGCTAGAGAAGAATTGCCTAATTACTAATTGTATATTGTAAAAGGCTTTAGCCATTCAGAAGAGTTCGGATGCGTCCTTTGATATTCTCGAAAGTTAAAGAAAGGTGCTTCTTAGCATTTTCAGTCAACAAGCCAGTGTGCCCGACTACATTTCGTACTGGTTTGTAGTTTACGGCATCTTTTATTAAAGTGGTATTATGACCACCTTCGTATGTTCCTTCAACTGATTTGGCCATGTGATCCAAACCGAGGTAACTCAGATCATTGCTATCTTTGCGGATTTTGAAACTTATGTTGGCTTTGTCATTACTGGTTTGCTCCTGTTTACGCCATTTCAAAACCTCTTTTTGGGCCGGTCTGGGTAACTTAACACCCATGCTGGTGATGTATTTTCTGACTAAGTTCTCAGTGAGGAAGCAATCCATGTAGGCAGAAATGTTGAAAACTGCATCGGGTGTAAGTTCGTCCAACCAAGCATTGACCTGGTCCTTATTAGGAGCATCTGCATCGGGTTTATATTCAATTCGTGCCTCTGAAAAGAGGCTCTTTGCCTTTCTTTGCTTCTTGGTAGCGCGTTGCGTGTTATCCTCATCTCCGTCTTTACCTCTCTCAAGTCTAAGTTTGTCCCATTCATCTAAAATGTGGGGTAAAATAGTTTGCTTTAGGTAATCTAATAGTAATTGGAATTTCTCGTCGTCCTCAACAATCCCTTCGCGGCTACTAGTGAAAGGATCGCGTCCTGGTGCGTCCATCTCGTTGAAATGCAACTGACCATATAAATAGCTTTCTAGGATCCTTTGGGTTGGAATATGTCGAATTATGTTCTTCTCACGTAATCGACCATTTACAAAGAGATCAACAGTTGCCCGTTCTTCGGTACCTGTTATTTTAAGATGCCGAGGTAAAGATACAGTGGCTAAAAAACCAGTCACATCATTTGGTGTAGTGAATGTAGTAGCTTTGTAAACCTTCTCTAGTAACATTTCAATATACTCGTCGGAGTATTCATTCACAACCCAACAAAATTCAGTGTTTCTGGCTAGGTCTTTAAGATCATCAACAGAGACTGTATTGCCATTTACATAAATTGTGAAATCTTTGTCAATCACAGAGAAACGGAATGTCATAGCTATGAGCTTCCGAAGGTAATCTACGGAGTTACGGATATTTCCTTTTATATTGGTAAAGTGTATTATAGTACCTTGTTGGTGACCGTCCTTAAGTTCATCAATCAGCGAGTAATCTAAACCTTCTAGCGGGTACTGGTCCGGCATCACATCGTTGGTTATCGCTTCATCAAGACCATTGTTGTCAATGACACCACCAACGTATTCCGTGTCTTTAGTTTTGGTGAAGACCGAGATTTTGTCGGCACAAGACAGCAATGCTAATTTCCCAATTCCTTTGGCACCGATGTATGGTCGATTGGATTTAGTCTTACTTGTACCATCCTTACGCTTGGAATATCCGACCTTTAGGAACTTGTCTTGGAAATCCTCAGCGGTCATCCCATTTCCATCATCTTTTATTACGAATGAAGATTTCTCCTTATCAATTATTATCCAAACATTTCTAGCATCTGCATCCCATGAATTGGAAATGGCTTCACCAAGAACAGTTATGAAATTGCGATATAGGTTCCTTCCAAGATGATTGAGCACGCTCAGGGATATCTCAAATCGAAAATCATTATTTTCAGGCAATATGTACTTCTCCATTAATGAAGTAAATTAATGATCTTCCAGATCAAATACCTGACTTATTTCATAAAGTTTTTCACTGAATCTAAAAGGAAGTTATAGTCCGGGGCTAAATCTTCTAAAGAGTGATAATTTGAATACTAATCCGGTATCAATCTAGATGAAAGACAATAGATCAATCAATATTATTTTATTCTGATATTTCAAGGAATTTTTTAATCGTTAGCACGGTTCAGGAGTGTTCATAGAGAATTGCCATTTTCCAACCATCGCTTGGGTTAATACTGTTATTCAAAATATATCTATTTAAATTTTCCAATGTATTTCGACGGAAGCGGAACATATAATTTAATGATATTTCATCAAACCAATGATTTTTCAGATTTTAATCTATGCCTAGAACTAATTCTATGAGCATAGAATTCATAAAACAGACTCACAAACCTCATTGACTCTTCCTTTAAGACAAAGTTTTCTATTTTGGTTTCGGTATTGAAAGAAAACCTTTTTGCTTCTTCTTCATGAAATACGATTTGCGGATTTAAAGTATATGTTTTTAAACCATGTAGATAATATGCATGAAGGGCATCATCTATAGGGCCTGTTACTTCTGGCAAAATCCTTAGAAACTCTTTGGCTGCCTCTTTGGTTATTACATAACCCCAACCACCCTTTTCTCTAGCCTTGCTAAGCGAAAAATTGAACTTATCATTCAATGGTACCAAGTTAACAAGTCCTGCTTCTGTAAACCTGCTTCCCAAAAACACAATATCAAATGGTTTGGTTGTTGTCTCAAGAGCATCAAGCACATACGAGAAATCGTTACTTAACCTGACATCGTCCTCTAAAACAGCTATCATCCTTTCAGAACTATCAACTAGCCATTTTAAAACATTCCTATGGCTCAGATTACACCCCATCTGACCAAGGGTCAGGGTCCTATATGAATTTTTGATTTTTATGTGGCTAGCTGTTTGAGAAAGACTGGCTGGATCAATATCTTTCCAATCAACTCCTTCAACGAATTCGAACTCCTGGGAAAGCTGATGCAATTGGTCTGAAATATACTGTCTTCTTTCAACAGCCCTTTTCAAATTGATGACAAAACATTTCATGGGACAGGAAATCCTTCAAAGTAATCAAAAACACTAATAGCAAAAATAGTTATGATTATATCTGCTTGGCAGGAATTAAAATGGATTAGATTGTATGTTTAAAGAGTTAGGGGAACACTCCAGCCTTTATCAACAAACAGTGATTAAAAGATAAATCAATGAAGAATTGATGAGATTTATCAGCTTTTGGTTTGAATTTTCGTCAATGGCTTGAGTGAAAATCACCCCTCCCCACAAATCCAGCTTCTGATTTTGCTGAATGAACGTGTCATTCCTGTACGAAAGACCTTATCTTCCGATATTCATTAATGG
>WTGT01000068.1 GCA_011523445.1 Paracoccaceae bacterium | reverse complement strand
GTCGGGGAGCGGATGAAGAGGTCGGGGATGCGTTGGAGCATGGCGGGTGGACAGCCATTCTGGGCATTCGTTCGTTGATCAAGTCAGGTCGTTTTGACAAATCCTGGGATTATATCGTGGAGGAACTGAAGAGGAGGAAGCCTTCCAATGACAATTGGAATCCATGGCAGGTAAAAAGGAAGGCAGCTTGATCAGGAAATGCACCGCAATACAGGAATCACACCCATATAAACCATGAAATTAAATCAACTCAGGATTCACTCTAACCCGTAGAAAGTGCAATCACAAAACTGTTCTTAAATATATTATATATCTAAGGTTTTACTTTGAACCAATAATCAAAATTATGTTGGTTAATGAAAATTTGGCTAAGGGAGAAAGAGCTTGAGTACAAATAAAAAACGGATTTGGGGTTGGATGTTTTTTGACTGGGCCAGCCAACCATACCATACCTTGCTCATAACATTCATTTTTGGACCGTATTTTGTTGCAGAAGTAATGAATGATCCTGTCCTTGGTCAGGAATACTGGGGATGGATGTTGACGATTTCAGGAATTCTGATTGCATTGTTTGCTCCGGTATTGGGTTCTGTTGTCGACAATCGTCCTTCCAAGAACCCATGGATGATACTCTTTTCACTAATGATCATAGTCGGATCAGCCTATCTCTGGCTGGCGGTTCCAAATTCCAGTCAGGTTGTATTGATTTTGCTCTTTTTTGGAATTGGTCTTATGGGCATAGAATTTGCCACGATCATAACCAATTCAATGCTGCCCGATCTGGGACCAAAAAGGGATGTCGGTTAATGAAAATTTGGCTAAGGGAGAAAGAGCTTGAGTACAAATAAAAAACGGATTTGGGGTTGGATGTTTTTTGACTGGGCCAGCCAACCATACCATACCTTGCTCATAACATTCATTTTTGGACCGTATTTTGTTGCAGAAGTAATGAATGATCCTGTCCTTGGTCAGGAATACTGGGGATGGATGTTGACGATTTCAGGAATTCTGATTGCATTGTTTGCTCCGGTATTGGGTTCTGTTGTCGACAATCGTCCTTCCAAGAACCCATGGATGATACTCTTTTCACTAATGATCATAGTCGGATCAGCCTATCTCTGGCTGGCGGTTCCAAATTCCAGTCAGGTTGTATTGATTTTGCTCTTTTTTGGAATTGGTCTTATGGGCATAGAATTTGCCACGATCATAACCAATTCAATGCTGCCCGATCTGGGACCAAAAAGGGATGTCGGCCAAATATCAGGGAACGGATGGGCATTTGGCTATTTGGGTGGCATCATTGCGTTGGCAATAATGATGCTATTTTTTGCCGAAACAGAGACTGGCAAAACATACCTGAACATTGATCCATTGTTTGGCTTGAATCCGGAAAATCGGGAGGGTACCCGCTTTGTTGGTCCATTTTGTGCCTTTTGGTACCTGATTTTCATGATTCCCTTTTTCATGTGGGTTAGACCCGATAAAATGCGGGTGATTGATGATACAAAGAGCAACAAGGGCAACCTTTACCAGGTGGTCAGCGCTGATTTAAAGACCATTTTAACCAACTTTTCCAATGTGGCAAAGAGTAGAAGCCTAGCAGCTTATCTTCTTTCCTCCATGTTCTATAGGGATGCGCTGGCTGGCATATTTGCTTTCGGAGGTATCTATGCCGCAGGAGTATTGGGATGGTCAATCACCCAATTGGGTATTTTTGGAATATTGGCCTTGGTTTTCGGTATTATTGCTACAATAATCGGAGGGTATTACGACAAAAAGATAGGTCCAAAAATTGTCATACTGATTTCAATCATTGTCTTGATTCTGACTGGATTGATAATTTTATCCACATCTTTGGAGGAAGTGTTATTCATACCGGTAAAGGAGGGTTCATCCCTACCCCATATATCATTTTGGATTTGTGGATGCTTAATTGGTGCAGTTGGTGGTACTCTTCAGGCATCCTCGCGTACTATGATGGTGATCCAGGCCATCAAGGGTAGATACACTGAAGCATTTGGGCTCTATGCCCTGGCCGGTAAGGCAACCTCATTTTTAGCACCATTTTTGATTGCTGTTGTAACCAATATATCTGGTGATCAGCGGTTGGGCATATCACCGGTGATTCTTCTAGCCCTGATTGGCTTGATTCTGTTATACTGGGTCAAGCCCGATGGCGATGAAAACCTCAATACCTGAAAACCGAACTAGTGCCTGAAATGTCTGATACTAGTGAATATCATTGCCATGCCATGCCTGTTGGAAGCCTCAATCACTTCATCATCACGTACTGAACCTCCTGGCTGGATCACCGCCGTGATGCCTTCGGAAGCTGCATTATCAATACTGTCTTGGAAAGGAAAAAACGCATCTGAAGCCATTACTGCTCCCTTGATGTTCAGCCCGGCTTGCCGTGCCTTGATGCCAGCAACACGCGACGAGGTTATGCGGCTCATTTGACCAGCACCGATTCCAATGGTCATCTTGTCCCGGGCATAGACAATAGCATTGGACTTGACCATCCTTGCAACCTGCCATGCGAATTGAAGATCAGCCATTTCCCTTGTACTGGGACTTCTTTCGGTTACAACCTTCAACTCGTTGAACAGTTGTGAGTCTGATTCCTGAACCAACATCCCTCCGGATACCTGCTTGTAAATCATGTAATCCGAATCCAAGAGCCATTGACCACAGGCCAATACCCTTATCGTTTCCTTGCTGGCAAGTACCTCCCTAGCAGGTTCGGATATGGATGGTGCTACAATTACCTCAACAAATTGCCGCTTGAGTATTTCCTTGGATGTCTCTTCATCAAGCTCTCGATTGAAGGCAATAATTCCACCAAAAGCAGATTCGGGATCGGCTGAATATGCCTTGTTGTATGCATCAGCCAATTTATCAGAAATGGCAACACCACATGGGTTTGCATGTTTAACTATCACGCATGCGGGGGCTTCATCAAACTGGCGTACACATTCAATGGCTGTATCGGTATCAACAATATTATTATAGGACAGTTCCTTGCCTTGAAGTTGTTTTGCATTGGAAATACTCCCAGAGGGAATACTCTTTTCAACGTAAAATGCAGACTTCTGATGAGGGTTTTCTCCATACCTCATACCTTGACGATAGTACCATCTTCGATTCAAAACAGCTGGAAATTCATCAATTGACTGGGGATTGTTTTGTGGATTTAAGCGACCAAGAAAATTGGCAATGATGCCATCGTAATTTGCCGTATACTCGAATGCCTTGACGGCAAGGGCATACCTGGTTTCCTCGTCGACAGCACCGGAATTATTATTCATGCTGACCTGAACAAGGTCATAATCTTCCTTGTCGACAGCAACCGTTACATGCTTGTAATTTTTGGCAGCAGCCCTGATCATGGCTGGCCCACCTACATCAATATTGTCAATGGCATCGGACAAGGTGACTTCAGGATTGGATACCACGGCTTCAAACGGGTAAAAATTTACTACGACAAGATCTATGGGGATAATGCCATGCTCCTGCATAACTTCCTCATCCCGCCCCCTTCTTGCAAGTATTCCCCCGTGGATCAACGGATGAAGTGTCTTAACCCTGCCACCCATGATTTCCTTGAACCCGGTGTAATCCGTGATTTCGCTTATTGCAATTCCGGACTCCCTTAGAAACTTGGCAGTTCCCCCGATTGACAGAATTCTTATTGATCTCTCTTGAAGCTCTTTGGCGAATTCAATCAACCCGGTCTTGTCGGAAACACAGATCAGGGCATTTTGGATGGGTGCTGATGAAGGTTTGAAGTTTGTTGCTTCAATCATTTTATTTATGCTTTACTATCGGAACTAAAATTACCTAAAACCTGAAACAAAGGGAACTATTCAGAACATAAATTCTACCATCATTATGTCTTGGCTTTGTTTTTGTATAAAGTAATTGGAATTCCGGGTATTTTCTCTTGGATCATCATTGGGATCAAAAAACATTGCCAGAATTTGGTGATGTTGGTGAAGTATGTTGTGAAACACTACCGAAAGATCCAGCCATTTACATGGAGTGCCCCTCAAAGCACCAAATACAGGTTAAAACCTCAACGTAAATGTTGGTTCGCATAACCGTCCTTGCATAAAAAAAGCGGGGCCTGATGCCCCGCACCCTAGGGACGACGCCACTAGGGGTGGCTGTTACAAATATACAGCATTTCCAATTTGTTTCAAGAAGTTTTTTATCCCTCACCACTCAAAGTCGAAAACCTGCAGGTTTACCCGGTCCGGTAGAGATTCTCCCTAATGGACAGACCCTATTGCCTCATTCGTGGAGGGCAACAACATTCTTTCCCCTTAACATGATTTACTCCTGTTTATGATAGTGCAATATCGGATAAACCCACCGAACTAAAGCGGATCATATCGACTTTGGTGATGGAAAACCTTCAAATATAAACAACGGAGCCAATTTAAACTGTAACTTTTCGACGAACATTTTGACTGATTTATTTTCTGCTTTTCCATGAAACTATTCCAATAAGGTTAAAAATATTCAAAAACACTACCATAATAATAGCTATTTCAAATTTTGGATTTGAGTCAAGATTAATT
>WTGT01000235.1 GCA_011523445.1 Paracoccaceae bacterium | reverse complement strand
AATCTTTTGATGAGTATCATGTCCTTGACTCTGAAGGTCGGCAGTTGCAGTCTTTTTGTCAACATCAGATCGGAATCAGAGAGCAATGGGAATGGAAGGTGAAGCCTCTTGACTGCTTCCACCTGATATGCGGTGGTTTGAGTGGAAATCCCATAAACTGCCCTGACCCCCTTCGAGGTTAGTTCCTTGGCCAAATCCCTGAATGCACAGGCTTGGGGAGTACATCCCCTTGCACCGGGTATCTCGTCCCATCCATCAGGTAATGGTGTACCAGGCTGACCTGTCATTGGATAGAAAAAGAGGACAGACCAGCCCTCAAGTTTGCCAAGATTTATTGTTTCATTATCCGTTGAAAGCAATTCCACATTTGGCATAACTGTCCCGGATAGATGATTCGCTGCCCCATCATCACCTGGCTCGGGTAACGAACTCCAATCAACTTCCTGAAGATTTAACATGATATTCCTGATCACTCCTCAAAAAAACCTGTAGATTACAGTGGTTAAGGTGCTTTCATGCTATCACCACAACATCCTTAACCTGACCAAACGGGTTAACAAGAGTTAGTCAAAATATCAGTTCAGTCAAGATCAAATCAATACCTTGACAGGTCTCGACTTCTCCGGGCAGTTTTGTTCCTATCCGGAATTTGTGGAATGACATACACTGGTTAATGTAACTTGAAATTAATTCCACTTTCTAATCAGGGACTGGAACCATAGTATGAAATTGACTCGATATCGCTAACAATGTATGGTTTCCGATAATTCAGCTAGGTAAAATTGTATTCATTTTTTGGCAAATACTGCCATAGAACATCAGTATAAATGTATCGAAAAAATTACCGATATCGGGATCTTCAACATCTGGGTTTACACTCAGCCCCTGAATGGTTGTGGATACCCTATTTCCCTTTGAAACTCTCTATTCCAAACCTGCAATCGTACTTTGTTATTTCCATGGTTTATACCAAGAGTATCTTTCCGTGGAAGTAAGCCTATTGATCATTTTGGCTGCGGCGATTGTCACAGGGCTTTACATGGCTTGGGCGATTGGTGCCAACGATGTGGCCAATTCGATGGGTACATCAGTCGGATCTGGTGCGATAACTGTTGGAGGAGCCATACTGATCGCAGGTGTTTTCGAATTCCTCGGAGCTTTCCTTGCTGGCGGTGAAGTAACCTCGACAATTCGCAAGGGTATAATTGATTCCGAAGTTTTGGAGCATGATCCGAACCTTCTTGTTGTAGGTATGCTGGCAGCCCTTCTTGCCGCGTCTGTTTGGTTAACCATTGCCTCGGCTTTTGGCTGGCCGGTTTCAACTACGCACACAATCATCGGGGCAATTATCGGGTTTGCCGTTGTGGCAATTGGAATCGAAGCAGTCCATTGGTGGGATGTTGCCGCGATTGCCGCAAGCTGGGTTGTGACCCCTGCTCTTGCCGGCGTAATCTCCTTTTTGCTTGTATTAAGTGTACAGAGATTGATCTTTGACAAAAGTGATCCAGCCCTTTATGCACGCCGTTATGTACCTTTCTATATCTTTGCTGCCGTTTTCGTGACGGCAGCAGTTACTTTTGTCAAGGGTTTGAAACATGTCGGGCTAGATTTGAGTTTGCCCATGGCTCTCCTCTATTCCGTACTCACCGCCGGTATAGTTGCCTTTGTCAGTCGATTAGTAATCAATCGATTGCGATTTCAGCGGCTGGAGTCTTCAAATGAAGGACAATCACGCTTTAATGATGTAGAACGTGTGTTCGGTGTTCTGATGATCATCACCGCATCTGGCATGGCATTTGCCCACGGATCCAATGATGTCGCCAATGCGATTGGTCCTGTAGCGGCGATTGTGGGAGTCGTATCCACAGGTGGAGTAGCTGCCAAATCAGCAATTCCGATCTGGGTCTTGCTGTTGGGGGCAGTAGGAATAGTAATCGGGTTGGCAACTTTTGGTTATAAAGTCATGGCTACGATTGGCAGGAAGATCACCGAACTAACACCAAGCCGTGGATTTGCTGCCGAATTCGCGGCCGCATCGACAGTCGTGATTGCAAGTGGTACTGGATTACCGGTTTCAACAACCCAAACTCTGGTTGGTGCGGTGTTGGGAGTTGGACTCGCTCGTGGTGTGGGGGCACTGGATTTCGGCGTGGTCCGTACAATCTTCATATCCTGGTTGATAACTCTGCCTATCGGAGCGGTGTTCGCGGTGATATTCTATTATATGCTGTCGGCTGTATTTCTTGGAGGTATCGGATGATGAGACTTGCCGAAGAGTTACTGCTTCTACTCAGAAACGACGATGGAACATTGTATCGTGTACCTGAATGGTTTGCCCGATATGCTCTAGGCAGCGCCGTTTTAATGGATCTGGCCTTGGAACACCGCATTGATACGGATGCCCAGAGGTTGTTTGTAACCGACTCTACACCAGTAGGAGACGAATTGCTTGATCCGATACTGGCAGAGATCATGCAATCGCAGCAAACACACGATGCCCTTTACTGGCTTGATCATGCCACAAGGCATGCAGATGAAATAAGGGACAAGGCATTGTCACGATTGATTGACAAGGGGATTTTGGAACTCAAGGATAATCGTTACTTGTGGATCTTCGGGACCAAAAATTACCTTCTCAAGGAAAAGGAAGTTGAGGGTGAACTCATTCAGCGAATCAGATCGGTTCTGATCACCGATACGATTCCTGACCCGAAAGATACCATGATTGTGACACTCGCTGAGGGATGTGGGCTTTTAGCCTATTTCCTTTCCGGGGAAGAACTGACCACCGTCAAACCTCGTATTGAACTCTTGCGAAATATTGAATTGATTGGACGAGTCTTTCTTGAAATGCTGAATGTAGCTGTACAACCCGCCGCCGGAAAACTTGACGAGGGCTCATAATTATTCAGATACCGATTGGCAAGAATAAAAGCTGGAGAAACCTGCCTGCAAAATTATTCCTGTTCAAGCCTTAATTGTTCGTACAGGGAAAAGTTGATCAGCAGGTGTATTTCAATGACATTTCGTGATTCCTGAATTCTCGGTTCGGGAGCCAACCCATTATCACCAGATAATAAAATAACTTCAGAACTGGAATATGAATGTCATTACAAGATTAATTTCCGTGATATAACCCTGAATGGAATTAACAGCAAAAGCGCGAGAGTCAATTTTACTCCTAGGTCGGCAGTTGCAAGACTTGTCCAATAGGGTAATTCTGGACCGAACCCCAACAGCATCGTTGGCTCATTTGCCCATTCTGTACCGACTGTCGGCTCCAGAAAAGTCAATTGGCTGGAAAAGGCAATAAAGAAAAACAGGAAAGTGTCAACCGTGGAACCAATCAGTGTGGAAACCAGAGGAGCTTTCCACCACACATCCTTTCTCAATCGGTCAAATATTGATACATCAAGGAGTTGAGCGACCAGGAAGGCGGTTCCGGAACCGATGGCAATCCTGAGAGTGACCAATGGACCGAATTCACCCTCAATTTGTGATCCGACAAGGGAGCAAAGAATACCTACAACGAATCCAGCAAGAATCACCCTTCTTGCAGCGTTGGGCCCAAAAACCCTATTCATTAGATCCGTGATCAGAAATGCAATGGGATATACAAATGCACCCCAGGTCAACCATTGGCCTACCAGAAACTGTACAAGGATGTTGGAAGCAACAACGGTCAAGGCCATCGCTGCAATACCAACCATAATGGGAAAATTCATGGTTTATCCAATTGAATTAGACTGTAATCCCTTGGCAATTAACGAAAAATGCAACCAGAGCAATATAGTTGCTTTGAATCAGAATATTAGATCATGACCATGAAGTTACATGCCTGAATTTACCATTGCCCTTGCCATATGGGGAATGCTGTCCTCATTCAGACCCGCAACATTGATACGACTGTCTCCAACCAGGTAAATTCCATGTTTGTCACGCATGGTCACAACCTGTTCCGGTGTACATCCCGTCAATGAGAACATACCCTTGTGGGAAGCCAGGAAACCAAACCTGTCGGATCCTGTCAGGTCTCTCAATTCACCAGCTAATCTAACCCTTAAATCCTGCAGATTCTTACGGGTTGCCTCCAGTTCCTCCCTCCAGAGTACGGACAATTCATCATCATTCAAAATCATGGTGACCAAACGGGCACCATGATCAGGCGGAAAGGATAAACTCAATCTATTCAGCGAAGACAGAACACTTTGGATAACCGATTTGGTCTTGTTTTCCTGGGCAACCGCAATCATGATTCCTGTTCGTTCGCGATAAATGCCGAAATTCTTCGAACAGCTCCCTGCAATCAACGTTTCCGGAAATTTGGAAGCAATCATTCTCAGGTTTTTGGCGTCCTCGTCCAAGCCATCACCAAACCCCTGATAGGCAAAATCAATTATGGGAATTACCTTCCTTTCCAACAGAAACTCTGCCAACTCTTCCCACTGAGAGTAGGAAAGGTCTGATCCCGTCGGATTATGGCAACATCCGTGAAGTACAATGGCATCACCAGGTCTGGCATTTTTCAAATCCGACATCATTCCCGAAAAATCGACCGATCTGGAGTCCCGGTCAAAATATGAG
>WTGT01000278.1 GCA_011523445.1 Paracoccaceae bacterium | reverse complement strand
CAACAAAACTACCCCATCTTTTGGTAACGCTTCTAAGCTGAATCTCTGCCATAAGCCCTTGGCCTTTCCCCTGATTATCGCAAAAAAATATTTTTTGCATACGATTGCAAAACACATTTTGTCTAATAATCGGCAAAAAGCAATTTTTTTCTGATTTAAATTTCAGGATTTTTTATTAATTGCTACCTTAGCCTGTCGATTTCCGAACAGGTACATCACAAAGGAGTAGATTTTAACTAGTGAAAAATCAGGTGGAAAGACAATTCAGGATCTTTGCAGCCGCCCTTTCCCCGGTGGATAGCATGGGAAATCTCCAGTCGGGGAAGTTGGGAGAATATTGTCAATATTTATTGAATGAGGGGGGATGTGATGGAATTGCACCGCTTGGAACAACTGGTGAAGGCACAAGCCTGCCATTTCATACTCGCAAGAGTATTCCGCAATTATTTTCGAATATCGGCATACATCCCGGGGATACCATCATTGGAGTTGGTTGCCCTGCCCTGCAGGATACGGTGGAACTTATCCACAAATCACTCGAATATGGTTATACGCAAGTGCTTGTTTTACCTCCCTTCTATTACAAGAACCTGGCAGCGGAGGGTTTGTATTCCTATTTTTCGAAATTGGTTGAAACCGTTGACAATCCCGAAGTCAGAATTCACCTCTATCACTTCCCTCAAATGAGTTCCGTTTCTTTTCCACCCGATATTGTGAAAAGGCTTTACATGGATTTCAAACCGATGATTTGTGGCTTGAAGGACTCTTCAGGAGATATTTCACAGACGAAGGCCTTTGTGGAAGCCACCGGGGGCATAGAAGCTGGATTTCATGTATATCCTTCTTCCGAGGAATTTATCCCTGAAGCCATTGAAATGGGGGGTGCAGGTATCATTTCGGGTTCCTTGAATGCCTTTGGATCACTTGCCAAAAAGGCATTAAAGCATGATTTTTTTCCAAACCAGCACTTTAGGAAGGCCGTGAGGGCTCGGCAATTGGCTCAAAGATACCCACTAATTCCGGCCATGAAAACATATCAGGCTCTCAGGACACAAGACAGTTCCTGGGAAAATCTCTGTCCTCCGCTTGTACCTTTATCAGAAAATGAAAAAAGGCAATTTTTATCAGATCTGGAACAGCTGGATATTCTTCCCAACACATAACCAAACCAATTATCTCTAAATTACAGCCCAATATGATAAATTGGCTACCAACTGTTCGCTTAAGCCTTTGATAGTATTGAACGAAATCACCATCTTGTAATTTCAAACCCTGGTATTTCTGGCATGATCGAAGGCAAAACTGGCAGCACCCAAAATTCCGGCAAGGTTGCCCTTGGTTGCCTGGACGAAAGTGACTCGGTTGTAATATTCCTCGATTCCAACTGATTTTGCTCGTTGATAAAGTTTATCAATAAATCCCTGTCCTGAAGCGCTCCAACCACCTCCGAAAGCAAAGCGATGAGGTGCAAAAATTTGCACAACATTACAGGCCCAAAGTCCCAACCAATCTGCAGTTTCATTCAATTTGCCGATACAGACAGGATCACCCTCGAATGAGCCCTCGATAATATGTCTAACCGTAGGGTCTCTGTTTTCCCTCTCAAAAACCTTGCCTAAATAACTTTCAGGATATTTCTGGGCCAACTGTTTTGCATCCCGGCTGATTGCCACTCCTGAAGCGACCGACTCGATACAACCCCAGCATCCCTTACGACATTGAAACGTTAGGTTCCTGTCGATAATCATGTGACCGATATCGCCTAGCGTACCATTACCCGTAGCGTGGATGCGGCCATGTTCGATAAAAGTTAAACCAATCCCCGTTCCCAGGGTTGCCAGAAGAAAGCGTTCGGATTGCTGCCCAGATCCATATCGGTATTCTCCTACTCCTGCATAAGTTGCATCATTTTCTATCCATACTGGCAACTGGAGATTTTTCTCTAGATAATCGGCAAGTGGAAAACGATTTAAAAAAGGCAGGTTACATATGTCCGTGGCCCTATGATCGTTGATAACATGACCCGGTACTCCGACACCAATGGCCTCTATTTGAAAATCCCTGTACTGCTCTTTCCACGACTTGATTTTGTTAATATAAGCATCCAGTAGATCTTCGGGCGCATCAATTTCCGTCAATTTCAAAATCTCGTTGACAATTATGTTCCCATCGGGCTCCACGAGACCGATTTTTGTACTGCCACCCCCAATATCTATCCCTACTGAAACTGGCTTTTCAACCATCATGTGCCCCCTTAAATTAGGTTTCGAAATAGTTTGTCAATCAGAATGTCAAACAAAGACAAGGCTTATTTGCTTGTGGGATTTTGATTAAACAATTCATTATAAAATAGTGTATAATCTTATCAACTGGTTAAAATAGCCATAAAGAGTTAAGCAACAATCGTTCAGATATTTAATTTTTTTGTTCACAAAAGGAAAAATATTCTTATTCAATTAATCTCCTTCGTTTCGACCATAACCAAATTGAAAAAGCTAAAACAATGTCTTCTTCCAAACTATTGAATCAGGTTCGCTTTCCCAAAAACCTCAAATCTTTCAATTCCGGCAAGTTACGACAGCTTGCTGACGAATTAAGGGATGAAGTCATTGATGTCGTCTCGGAAACAGGTGGGCATTTGGGTGCAAGCCTTGGTGTTGTAGAACTAACTGTGGCCTTGCATAAGGTTTTTGATACACCAAAGGATATAATCATATGGGATGTGGGTCATCAAGCTTATCCCCACAAGATTATCACGGGAAGAAGACACCGAATCAGGACTATTCGCAAAGGGGGTGGTTTATCCGGTTTTACCAAGCGTTCCGAAAGTGAATACGATCCCTTTGGAACAGCCCATGCCTCAACATCGATTTCTGCTGGTTTGGGTTTTTCTGTTGCCTACAACATACAGAACCAAACCAGGTATGTCATAGCAGTCATTGGGGATGGAGCCCTGACGGGAGGCATGGCCTACGAAGCAATAAACCATGCTGGTTCACTAGGTTATAAAATAATCGTTGTCTTGAATGACAATAAAATGTCAATTGCACCACCCGTAGGGGCTTTGGCCAATCATCTGGTTGAATTGGCCGAAGAGGATAAAGGTAATGGTAAAGGTGCAACCAGGAAAAAGACAGACAAGAGAACATCCCTGTTTGAACAACTTGGGTTCAAGTACAACGGAACCATAGACGGGCATAATGTCGATGATTTGGTATCCGAATTGGAAAGGGTCAAAAGCGACAAGGAAGACGGTCCTGTTTTAATTCACATCCTGACTGAAAAGGGAAAGGGATTTAAGCCGGCTGAACAATCCGCAGACAAATTCCACGGAGTGGGTCAATTTGACAAGAAAACCGGGCAAGCTCCCACTAAACTTGCGAATGTCCCTTCTTTTACCAAGGTCTTTTCGGATAGTTTGATCAAGGAGGCACATCTTGATTCAAAAATTGTGGGAATAACGGCAGCAATGCCCAGTGGTACCGGGTTAAACCATTTTGCCAAAATCTTTCCGGAAAGAACCTTTGATGTAGGACTTGCCGAACAACATGGGGTAACGTTTGCTGCAGGTCTTGCTGCAGGTGGAGTCAAACCTTTCGTTGCCATTTATTCCACTTTTCTGCAAAGGGCATTTGATCAAATTGTCCATGATGTCGCCATCCAGAATTTGCCAGTGAGATTTGCCATCGACAGGGCTGGCTATGTCGGGGCAGACGGACAAACCCATTGTGGAGCCTTCGATGTGGCTTATCTGGGTTGCTTGCCCAATTTCATTCTCATGGCCCCGGCCGATGAAGCTGAATTGATGCATATGGTTGCAACTGCCGCAGCCATGGATGATCATCCGATCGCGTTCAGATTTCCAAGGGGATCAGGCTTGGGGGTTGAACTCCCTTACAGGGGAGAATTGTTGCCAATCGGCAAGGGAAGGATACTCAGAGAAGGAACACAGGTTGCCTTATTGTCCTATGGTCTCCCATTGGAGGATTGTCTCATAGCCAGTCAAACTCTCGAAAAACTGGATATATCAACCACCGTTGTTGATGCAAGGTTTGCCAAGCCTCTCGACAAGGAGCTGATTTGTTACCTGGCAGCTCATCACGAATTGTTGATTACCATTGAGGAAGGATCAATCGGAGGATTTGCCTCTCAGGTTCTTTCCCTCCTCAGCGAGAATGGTTTCATGGACTCGTCCCTGAAACTGAGGTCAATGTATATGCCCGATATGTTCCTTGATCAGGACAAGCCTGAATTGCAAAGGGAATATGCCGGTTTGCACCATACCCATATCGTTGAAAAGGTATTATCCTCATTGCGAGATACTTCGGAACATAATTTATTGGAAAGCCTGGCGATCTCCCGGGTGGAATAGTCTATTCTGATCCAAACTCCGCAAGGCTCAGATCATAAATCAACCCAGGCACAATTCCTTTTAGAACTTTCCAGGCTGGCAAAAACAAACGCCATACCCTCAAAACCATCCTCAATGCCCGGATAATCCACCACAGTTGGAATTTCCTGGTGGTTGTCTACTGAATAAATTGCCCTTGCCGCTTCAAGATAGAGATTGGCGAAGGCCTCATAATAACC
>WTGT01000210.1 GCA_011523445.1 Paracoccaceae bacterium | reverse complement strand
CTGGCCATTATGCATCAACCATCCACAGCCTATTGGGTATAGATCCCATTAGGCAGGAAATGAAATTTGACGAGCATAATCCGTTGGAATGTGATTTGCTGATTATAGACGAGGTCTCAATGATTGATATTGAATTGATGGCTTCCCTCATGAAAGCAATAGGCCCTTCTACAGCAATATTGTTTGTTGGGGACAAGGATCAGTTGCCCTCGATAGGACCAGGTAATGTCTTGAAAGATCTTATCCTATCCAAGGCTGTTGAAGTGGTTTTCCTTACCGAGATTTACCGTCAGGCACAGGGTAGCAGGATCATTACTGTTGCCCGGCAAATTCTTGCCGGAAATGTTCCGAATTTGAAAAGTGATATCAATGATGATTTTTTCTTCATTGAAACCAAGGATCCCCAGAAATGCCAGGATTATGTAAGTCTTATGGTTACCGAACGTATTCCAAACAAGTTCGGATTGAATCCTGTTCGAGATATCCAGGTCTTGGCTCCCATGAAAAACGGCCTTGTTGGAATAAATGCCCTTAACGAGGTTCTACAGGAAAAACTCAATCCCAAGGCAGGTCAGAATGTCATTCATGGAACCAGAAGTTTTTCCAGAGGTGACAAGGTTATACAGAACCGCAATGATTATGACAGGGAGGTTTTCAATGGGGATATCGGTTTCATACATGCAATCGACAGAGACAATAACCGTCTGGAAGTTGATTTTGATGGCAGGGCCGTGGAATATGAATTTGAGGATTTGGATTCCCTTGACCCTGCTTTTGCCATAACCATTCACAAAAGCCAGGGATCGGAGTACCAAGCGGTGGTCATACCCCTGATGCTTCAACATAGAATTATGCTTCAAAGAAAACTGGTTTACACTGGTATTACCCGTGGCAAGGGTTTGGTCGTTGTTATCGGAGAAGCTGAGGCATTGGCTAGAGCGGTCAGAAATTCAAGCATTGGCAGAAAAACTACCGAAAGGGTGACCCGATTGGGCCAATTGTTATTGACCAATTGAGATAATTTTTTTGCATTGCAGCATTTCTTCTCTTGAATTGTTGCATTGCAGCATTATATTGCCTGAAACAAAGTTACAGTTCCAGAATCAAAGGACAAGACAATGAACAATTTTCAGGATTACACCAAGGCCTTTTCAAACATGGCCTCCCAACTCCCTCTTTCACCGGCCACCATGAATGACGCCTACCAAAAGACGGCCGCCAACATGGAGAAGGCTGTCTCGATTGCACTCAATGCTGCTTCCGAAGTTGTTGACATCAACGACAGGTGGGCCAAGGACACCCTTGCCAGGGCCAGGGATGTTGCGGAGGAAAAACCGTCGCCTGAAAACATGGTCAAGACCATGCAGGACTACGCCTCTTCCAGCTGGGAAGCTTCCGCCCAGTATCTTGCCTCCTACACCGAGGTTGCCCGCAAGGCCCAGATGGATGCCGTCGAGCTGGCAATAGGCACTGCCAAGTAAACAAAACCTTTCATTTTTTCTCCCACTGGGAGGGATAAGCAATTATCCCTCCCTTTTTTTGTTTGCTATCCCTTCAAAATTTTACTCCCATATTTGCCATATTTGTCAGATTGCAGGCAATGAATTGTAAAAAATTTTCTGTGCAGGCAATGAATTGTAAAAAATTTTCTGTGCAGGCAATGAAAAGTAAAGCAGAAATAAAAGTAAAATTTGGTGAAAATAATGGTCGTTTTTGACGTAGGACAATTAAAAATCAGAATCAATTCCCTTGAAATATTTATAGAGCCAGTTGAAATCGATTAGTATTTCAGGAGGATAAATTTCCAGATCAGAAATATTTCGATTCCTGAAATTCATCGTCACAGTATAAGAAAAAAAGTCCTCACAAAGAGATGATGATGGGGAATGATTAAACATTATTATGGTTATGTGATATACGGAAATTAAAATTATTGGATTTTTCATCCCAAACAGGAAAAATTTTAATGAGGATGGTTTGATTGAGTAAGGTTCCCTTGGTTGATTTTGTTGCCAGATTTGCAGATTTTATGCTGGCCTCATTCCTGTTGCTGTCACCAATGCTGTTGCTTGGGTTGTTTCTCGCAGGTTTGATCCATGTCTTTGTATCCAGGGAGGCAATCCTCAAATGGTTAAAGGATGACAGTTTAACATCTGTATCTACAAGTGCGGCCTTTGGTGTGCCAGTACCCCTGTGTAGTTGTTCGGTAGTACCAGTTGTGAGGGAAATGCGAAAAAAAGGGGCATCCAGGTCGGCATGTATGTCATTTCTGATTACTGCTCCTGAAACCGGTGTGGATTCCATACTTGTAACAAATGCTTTTTTTGGTTGGATCGCTGCTATTGCCCGGCCGATAATAAGTTTTATAACTGCTGTCGTTGCGGGTATTTTCTGTATCGGGTTGATCCGTGATGACAAACATGATCCAAAATCAGATCACTCACACTCGGAACATCATCATGATCACCATCATCACGGTCATCATCACCACGAAGATTGTGGTCACGATCACGGTCATAAAAACCTGATGGATGACGATTGTTATGTAGGTTTCAGGAACTTTTGGATTCTCCTTATTGATGGTATTAGGGGAGTTTCATTCCCAAGATTGAAACTGCTTTTCTGGTTAAAACCAAAATTCTACCGTAACACCGACATTGTTGACGTGGGTGAGAGTGAACAAAAAGAAGAGAAACCCATCCATGAACCTAAGGTTATAAACGGACTTACCTTTGGCAAGGTAACAAAACACATATTTCATTATGGGTTTGTTGAAGTCGCGGATGACATATTATTTGCCTTGCTGGTAGGGTTGCTGATTGGAGGGCTGTTATATCTTGCCATTCCTTCCGACCTCGCCTCTCGCGAATATGTACAGTGGTTGGCCTATCCGGTCATGGTTTTGTTTGCAGTACCACTTTATATTTGTGCATCAGCAAGCACACCGATCGCGGCAGCCCTAGTGGCAAAAGGCTTTAGCCCAGGTGCAGCCTTGGTATTTCTGATGACGGGACCAGCAACCAATACAGGAACCATCGCGATAATCTTAAGCCAGTTTGGAGCAAGATTTACCACTATTTATGTAGGTATAGTTATTGCTGTTACCGTCTTGATAGCCATAGCGGTCGATCTCCTGATCATCTATTTTGGTTTTTCATTGACCGTAAATCTCCAATCATCAGATTCTACCCCGATTGCATTATTGCAATGGGGTAGCGCAATTGTACTGTTGTTAATCGTAATCTGGAGATTTAGGGCGGGTGCCCTCAAATCTGGTTATCAGGATATGATGCAGAATCTTGACCACATAACCTTATTTTGGGGGAGTGGTTGGAACAGAATTACTCGAGGAAGGGGGTTTAGGGGAATATTTTCATATTCCACTCCAATTGGTATCACCTTGGGTGGAATAGTTGTTGTCATCTATCTCGCCTCGGGCTTTACAGTTATACCACCACAAAGTGTCGGCTATGGCAAACTATTCGGCAAGGTACAATGGAGGGATTTGCAACCTGGGCTACATTATTTGGCGCCAATGCCATTCGTTAAAGTGGACAAATGGCCTGTCAGAGAAGTCAAATCAATAAAGCCAGACTTGCCGATGGAATTTTTGGCAGGTGATCTCAACCTGATAAAAATGCAATTGGACATACAGTATCGTGTGGTGGATCCTTATGTATATCATTACAAGGTCGACGATCCAGTTGGTGTCATAACCAATATTGCCGAAGAAAGTGTAAGAAAATTTGTATCGGGCCGTGGTTTGGAACCATTGCTAAATGTACACCGTACCGAGCTTGAACAATATGTTTCCGAACATTTAAAGAACGAATTTCCTTCAGAATTCAATCAAACTCTCGGAAGTATTGAACTGGTTAAGGCAAATCTGTTTAGTATTCAACCAATTGATGAAACTATGTTTGCTTTTAGGGAGGTTTCAAGTGCACAAGAGGACAAGGAACGGTTAATTGCAACTGCCCAAAGGTTTTTGGTTTACCTAACCCCTTTGGCACATGGCAATTCATTTTATGAAATTAAGCAAGCCGAAGGGAGATCTTACAGAACTGTAGCAGTTTCAGAAGCTGAAGCGGATGCAATTGTTGAAATTGCTGAATCCGTCAATTTGGCACCTGAAGTACTCCAGAACATGTTGTGGCGGGAAAAACTGGAAACAGCTTTGGCTGGAAGGTCTAAAATTTTGGTACCTGATGAGGAAAGCTTGAATAATATCGTAATCTGGAAAAACAATTCACAACTTTCAAATACTGGTGAATCACATTCGGGGGATGGGCATCAACAATGAGTTTAGCACGAAAATGGATATACGCAACGATTGCTCTGATAGCGGTTGGCACAATAATTTACAGTTGTGTATTTACAATCCATGAAACTCAAAAGGGGGTGTTAACCACTTTTGGCAAGATACAACTGCCATTAAGGGAACCAGGTTTACACTTTAAGTGGCCGGCCCCAATTTCCAAAGTCTACAAGGTAGATCTTCGTACACAAACCTTGACGGGAATGCCGGTTGAATTAATCACAAATGACCAACAAAACATCCTTGTTGATGGATATTTATTCTGGCGTATTTCGGACCCAGTGCTTTTTATTGAAGCGGTTCGCACAAAACAAAGTGCCGAAGAGAGGTTAGCAGACCTTTATTTCTCCACTATCGGT
>WTGT01000337.1 GCA_011523445.1 Paracoccaceae bacterium | reverse complement strand
ATCCCAAGGAAAATAAATCCACGTATCCTGACTTACCTCGGTTATGTAGACATCTACCAAAGGTTTACCTTCAGGTTTGGCATATACTGTAGAGTAGGTTGCATTCGGGTAGAGCTCCCTGACAACCTTCAAGGTTGTACCAGTGTCCACCAAATCATCAATGATCAAAATATTCTTCGAATCCTTGGGTATGTCGGGATGTGGCATTTTCAGAATTTGAGGTTTTCCTATGTTTTTGTGCTCGTAACACCTGATGGAAATAGTATCAACCGTTCTGATATCCAGTTCACGTGCTATTATCATGGCGGGAGTTAATCCCCCTCTGGTGATAGCGATTATAGCATTCCAGCTTCTTTCATCACTTTCAAAATTATCCAGTCGCCATGCAAGAGCTCGGGAATCCCTGTGGACCTGGTCCCAACTTACATGAAACCCTTTTTCGTGAGGTAATACGGTCATTGTTAATTTCTTCCTGTTACTTTGTCTATATCTGGCGCATCAACCCTTTTCATGCCAACAACATGGTATCCGGAATCCACATGCAAAACTTCACCAGTTACTGAACTCCCCAAATCGGAAAGCAGGTAGAGTGCAGAATTACCGACATCCTCCGTGGTTACATTCCTTTGCAGGGGCGAATTTAATTCATTCCACTTAAGTATGTATCTGAAGTCTCCTATACCTGATGCAGCCAGGGTCTTAATGGTTCCAGCAGAAATTGCATTTACCCTGATTTGCTTGCTTCCCAAATCAGCAGCCAGATAACGAACTGATGCTTCCAATGCTGCCTTGGCGACCCCCATCACATTATAGTGCGGCATAACCTTTTCAGAACCGTAATAAGTCATTGTAAGCAATGAACCACCATTGGTCATCAGTTTTTCTGCTCTTTGGGCAACAGCTGTAAACGAATAGACTGAAATATCCATGGACATGGTGAAATTTTCTTGCGAAATATCAACATATCTTCCGCGTAATTCATTCTTGTCCGAGAACCCGATTGCATGAACAACAAAATCAAGACTACCCCAGGATTTGTTCAATTCCTCAAACAGCTTATCCAGTGATTCGGGGTTGGCAACATCGCACTGGATCATGTGCTTGGAACCGATTGATTCAACCAGTGGTGCAACCCGTTTGTGAAAAATTTCGTTCTGGTATGAAAATGCCAATTGCGCACCATGTTCATGACAAGCCTTGGCAATACCCCAGGCAATGGACTTGTCATTGGCGACACCCATGATAAGCCCACGTTTACCTTCCATTAATTTCATAAAGAAAACCCCGATTAATGGTTATTATTCATAGTCGCTTATTCTAAAAATAAAAAACTTATATGCAATTTGCGTATTGCAAATAATTGTGGATATTAATGTCTTTACCCAAGGGCAAAATAGGGGAGATTAAGCATGAAAACCAGTCTGGGAAAAGGTAAAACACCCCTGTCAATGGTTCAGGATTGGCTTGATTTTGCCAAATCAAAAAATATCCAGGATCATAATGCCATTGCCTTGGCAACTTCTGACCAAGAAGGCATACCTAATGTCAGAATGGTACTGCTCAAGGAAATTGATACCAATGGATTTATTTTTTATACCAACTACACCAGTACAAAGGGGAGTGAAATATCACACCGTTCGAATGTTGCATTTTCCCTTCACTGGAGAACCCTGAAGAGGCAGGTCAGGGTCAAGGGGATGGCAGAAATTCTTGAGCCAGAGAAATCCGATGAGTATTTTCACTCGCGTCCGCTTGACAGCCGATATGGTGCATGGGCTTCAAAACAATCAAGGGAACTTCCCTCAAAAAAGCTCTTGGTCAACTCCGTAGCAAGGATCGCCATGAAATTTGGAAACTCCCCGCCAAGACCTGAATTTTGGGGTGGTTATCGTATTATTCCATCAGAGATAGAATTTTGGAGTGAAGGGAAATTTCGAATACATGATCGTATAAGGTGGATAAGGAACCAGCAAAATTCGAAGTGGGAATCAATCCGTTTGTATCCATGAATTCAAAACAGAGTAGAATGAAAAAGGCTTTTTTTGTCCTTGTGGTTGTCTTGTTGGCAATATTAGAACCGTCAGCATTGCTGGCCAATTGCAAGGATAATCAGTTGGAAGTCAAGGGTGATTGGGGCATGGCTCGCTTCAGGGTCGAGATTGCTGATACGCCGGAAAGCCATAAAAAAGGGTTGATGGGGAGAGAATCACTCGGTTTATCGCAAGGCATGTTTTTTGTCTTTGACAAACCAGGACCAGCGAATTTCTGGATGAAAGACACCTTGATTCCCCTTGATATGATATTCATTGATGAAACTGGTCAAATTACCACCATAAATCATCAGGCAGAACCATTGACAACCACCACATTTTTTGGTGGAAATGCCATTACCTTTGTCCTGGAAATAAATGGGGGATTGGCCCAAAAGTTTGGTATTTCGGAAGGTGATCTTGTTCGGCACCCTAGAATTAACCCCGATTTGGCTGCTTGGGCTTGTAAATCCTGATTACCACTCCTTAATTACTCCAAATGAAGACGGGGCGTAGCGCAGCCTGGTAGCGCAACAGTTTTGGGAACTGTAGGTCGTTGGTTCAAATCCAATCGCCCCGACCAATCCCGATGGTCTCCATTTTTTTGATTCGTTTTTTGAGATTGCTGCAATCTTGTTTTAGGCATCAGACCTAAAAAAAACATTCATTGTTCTGATTCTCTAATTCAGTTTTCAACAACAAAAACCAATTCCTGCTAAAAAGTTGTGGATAAATAAATTTGAGCGCCAAACCCCGAATTTATTTGAAAAAAAATCCACTTCATCAAGCAAACAATACCGGTTTAGAATTTTTGTGTTTTACCCCTAAATTTTTTTTGAGAAAATATACATTTGCCGTTAGTTTTTACGGATTGTTCATTTCCATTTGGACACTATATCTGGTAGTATGGTTTGGCAAAATAACTAAATAAAGGATTTTTTTAACAAAAATACCTAAAAAAGGGGATTAGACAGGTGGTACAGATAAAGCGGTATTTTACTGAAAAAAATGAGAGTCCATATCAGGGAATAGAATTTTCAGAAGTCAATTCGGTAATTTCGGATCCAAGTGGAAAAGCGGTATTTAAAACCGAGGGAATTGAGGTTCCAAAAAACTGGAGTCAGACAGCTGTTGATGTGTTGGCCCAAAAATATTTTCGAAAGGCGGGTGTTCCCCTCTGCTTGAAAAAGAGGGATGAGCCAGGAGTACCAGATTTTCTTCAGTCGAGGGAACCAGATCTGGAAGCTTTGAAAAAAGTTCCTGAAAGCGAGCGGTTTGGACCGGAGAAATCAGCCAAGCAGGTTTTTGATCGACTGGCGGGGGCGTGGACCTATTGGGGCTGGAAGGGCAACTATTTCACCACGGAGGATGATGCACGGGCATTCTTTGATGAAATGAGGTATATACTTGCCACCCAGAGGGGAGCACCCAACTCTCCCCAATGGTTCAACACGGGTATCCATTGGGCCTATGGCATCTCACGTGCAGGGCAAGGTCATTATTATTATGATGAAACCACCCGTGAAATCAAAAAATCCGACAGTTCCTACTATCGACCGCAACCGCATGCCTGTTTTATCCAGTCTGTCGAGGATGACCTTGTCAACGAAGGCGGCATTATGGATTTATGGGCGCGGGAAGCAAGGTTGTTCAAATTCGGTTCGGGAACTGGAACAAATTTCTCGAATCTGAGGGCTGCCGATGAACCACTTGAAAGTGGTGGCAAATCCAGTGGGTTGATGAGTTTCCTGAATATCGGCGACAGTGCAGCCGGAGCCATCAAATCGGGAGGGACAACCCGCCGGGCAGCTAAAATGGTCATTTGTGATATTGATCATCCCGATATTGAGGAATTCATTAACTGGAAAGAAAAGGAAGAGCACAAGGTTGCTTCGCTTGTTGCCGGCTCAAAGGTCATTTCCAAACACCTGAACAAACTCTTTGGGGCTGTCAATTCTTCTGATCTCCCTCTGGCAAAGGCAAGTGATCCACAGTCCAACAAGGAGTTGAGAAAGGCCATAGTCGAAGCCAAGGAAGCAATGGTACCCGAAGGTTTCATCAACCGAATTCTACAGTTTGCCAAGCAGGGGTACACTTCGATTGATTTTGCCGAAATAGATTCCGGTTGGCAATCGGAGGGATATGCAACCGTATCCGGCCAGAATTCCAATAATTCCATCAGGGTTACCGACGGGTTTATGGAGGCAGCTAGAAACGATCAGGAATGGGAACTGAAATATCGAACTAGTGGAGAAGTTGCAAGAACGGTAAAGGCTGCAGACCTCTGGGATCAGGTTAGCCAAACAGCTTGGGCCTGTGCCGATCCAGGTGTACAATTTCATGATACGATCAATGCTTGGCATACCTGCCCCAACAGTGGTCCGATCAGGGCTTCAAATCCATGCTCTGAATACATGTTTCTGGATGACACGGCATGTAATCTTGCATCCTTGAATTTGTTGAAATTCTATCATGACGGTCAATTTGATACGAGAGAGTTTGAACATGTAACCAGACTCTTTACGATCGTGTTGGAAATTTCAGTCCACATGGCTCAGTTTCCATCCAAGATAATTGCTGATCTTTCATATAAATTCAGAACTCTCGGGTTGGGTTATGCGAATTTGGGTGGTTTGTTGATGCATATGGG
>WTGT01000222.1 GCA_011523445.1 Paracoccaceae bacterium | reverse complement strand
GTAACCTGATACTCATCAAATTGCAGGAAGGATTTTTTGTTGCCGTCAGGATTTCCTTCATGGGTGGATTTATTCTAAGTTTTCCATTTCTCGGATTTCAATTGTGGAGGTTTGTTGCACCTGGGCTTTACAAAAATGAAAAAAGTGCTTTCCTGCCATTCATGATTGCCTCACCCTTCATGTTTTTTCTGGGGGCATCATTTGCTTTCTTCATCGTAATACCCCTGGCATTTAATTTCTTTCTCAGTTTCCAGCAGGAAAGTACTCTAACAACACTTCCACCCGCAGAGATAGTTATTTCAGAGGAGCTGGAAACTGAAACAGATCAACTACTGTCCACAGAGAATGGTACGGAAGTTGACATTCTTGCCGATGGTAGGGAAATTATCGCCGATGTTGGGGTAACTTTCCAAGGTTCGGTTGCCGAATATCTTTCGTTGACGATTAAATTCATACTCGCCTTTGGGGTGTGTTTCCAACTTCCGGTATTATTGACCCTGATGGGCAAGGCCGGTCTGGTTACCGGCAAGGGATTGGCCGGCTTCCGTAAATATGCGGTCGTGTGCATATTGGTTCTGGCAGCCGTAGTAACTCCACCTGATGTTATAACCCAGGTAATTTTGTTTACAGCCGTATATGGTCTTTATGAAATTTCCATCTGGTTGGTAAAAAGAGTTGAGAGGAAGAGGGAGGAAGCGTATGCCGAGGAGGGAATACTTTTCGACGAGGACGAGGAAAGTACATAAAGACGGTTTTGTTTCATCTCCACTGAAAATTTCTACGGAATGACCTGATCCTATGACTGATAAAAAATTGCTGGAACAAGTTACCAGGATTGCAACGGCAATCGAAAGGTTATCACCTGCTCCACCTCATTTGACAGATTTCACTTCAGCAGATGCCTTTGTATGGAGGTTAAATCCAGATACCTTACATCCAATTGAAAAGGTGAACAGGGTTGGGCTGGATCTATTGTTGGGTATAGACCGAACCAAGGAAACCCTATATCAAAATACCTTGAACTTTGCTCGGGGATATTCAGCAAACAATGCACTGTTGTGGGGTGCTCGAGGAATGGGCAAATCTTCTTTGGTCAAGGCCATTCATCGTGAAATTTCTCGCACAGACAATAATTTGAAGATTATTGAAATCCATCGGGAGGATCTGCCATCACTTGATCGCCTGCTGGATATATTGCGAGTTGCAAAGGAGAGATTTATCCTTTTTTGTGATGATCTTTCCTTTTCGATGGAAGAAAACAATTACAAGACCTTGAAGGCGGCACTCGATGGGGGAGTGGAGGGCAGGCCGAAAAATGTAATTTTCTATGTGACTTCAAACCGAAGGCATTTGATGCCCAGAGACATGATTGAGAATGAAAGATCAACGGCCATAAATCCCTCGGAATCGGTAGATGAGAAAGTATCCCTTTCCGACCGATTCGGTCTATGGTTGGGGTTTCATCCCTGCAACCAGGACCTTTATCTGGAAATCATCAGAAAATATTGTCTTCATTATGAACTAGATGCAACTGAGCAAATGCTAACTTCGGATGCAATCGAGTGGCAACAGACCCGGGGAGCAAGGTCAGGACGAGTAGCCTGGCAATATATTCTCTATTTGGCCGGCAAGCTTCATCGAAATATTGAGACTTGAATATATCAAGTCTGTAACTTTCAGTTCATCCCCTGCCAATAAAGGGCATTTTGGTGGCCATGATGGTTAAAAACTGGATATTGGTTTGCAAGGGGAATTGCGCTATAAAGGCAATGGCATCTCCACAGTGTTCCACATCAAATACCGGTTCCGTACTTATTAATCCCGATGCTTGAGGAACACCAACCTTGAATTTGGCTGCCATGTCCGTATCGGCATTTCCTATATCTATTTGGGAACAACAGATATCAAATTCACGACCATCCAGAGACAAACTTCTTGTCAAACCGGTTATCGCATGCTTGGTCGCTGTATAAGCTACTGTTTTTGGTCGGGGTGCATGAGCAGATACAGATCCGTTGTTGATAATTCTACCTCCCATAGGTGTCTGTGATTTCATTATCCCGAAAGCGTGTTTGGAACAAAGAAACGCACCCGTCAAATTTACCTTCACGCAATTCTCCCAATCATCAAATTCCAATTCATCTATGCCAACCGATGGTGTTCCAATACCGGCATTGTTGAACAACAGGTCCAACCTGCTAAAATGCTTCATCAATTGCTCAAACAGATTTGCAACCTGATCAGGGTCTCCCACATCAGTAGGAATGCACAGGGATTCTGTGTTCTTACAGATGGATGCAGTTTCATGCAATGGCTCTGGACGTCTACCAACCAAAACCAATTTATAACCGATTTTTGCGAGTGATATTGCAGCCGATCTGCCAATACCTGTTCCCGCTCCAGTTATCAGGGCAACCCGATCGGTCATGATGTCCTCCTACGAATTTGATGGTCTAACCGGTAAAAAACTTCAGATATAAATTGCAGTACCAGCAAATGAGATTTAGTTGATTTCCCAATCAGAATGATCACGAGATAATAGTATATGATTTCAATTGGAAAAACTGGAGGTGGGAATTTTCCTACTTATATTTTTCAAATATTACTATTTTCCTCAATTCGCCTTCAAGATAATGAATCAGTGATATTCCTCCTGTCTGCAAATGCTTGGCAAAGATAATCGACGAAGGCTATTGCAGATTGGCTCAGTTTTTTATCTTTCTTCCAAACCAAACCTGTATCCATGGATGGTATCTGGTCAGATACTTCTCTAACCTCAACAAATTGACCTTCAAGAGACCATGGGCGGTATACCATGTCTGACAGTATAGTAATGCCCATGCCGGTCGCCACAAGGCTACGAACTGCCTCAACTGAAGAGGTTGTGAACACGACATTGGGTCTGTAGGGTGTTTTTTCCCAATATTTCATGGCTGTTTGATTGGCTTCATCTACCGAGAGCATAACGTAAGGTTCCATGGATAAATCCTGCAGGGAAATTATGCTGGAATTTCTTAAGGGATGATTTGTACTTAACCAAAGCCGTCTTCGTGAACGGGTGAGGGTTCTGGATGAAAGAAGGTTTGTATTTTCAAGGTTTGAAACCAGCAAAACGCCAAGTTCATATTCATTGTTGATTATTCCCTGCTCAATTTCTGTTCTTTGTTTTTCTATCAGTTTAACCTTGACTTGTGGAAAGGTGCGGTTAAATCGCATCAACAAATCAGGTAGAAAGTAACCAGCAACAGTATAGGTTACACCGATAGTCACCTCACCCTTGAGTGTATCACCAGATCGTTTGAGACTCCTTGAAGCTTCTGACACGGCAAACATGATGTTTTGGGCATGCCGTAAAAACTGGTGCCCCTCATAGGTTAACGTAATACCACCTGCCTTCCTATAAAAGAGAGGTGCACCCAAATCATCCTCCAGATTGTTGATTGCTGTACTCACAGTTGATTGTGTAACGTTGAGATTGGCTGCTGCAAGAGACAACTTTCCTGCCTCTGTGGCTGCAATGAAATAACGTATTTGCCGAAATGTAATTGCCATCAAAAAAATTGAATTTGGTTAACAAAAAATATCATTTTACAAAAATATTTTTATCAATATTTTGTTACCTGTCAATTCCTTATTTCTATTTTGATATGAGAGAATTGGTTGGTTTTGAGTAAAATGAAAAGGTAGGTGTGAAATGAAGAAAATTGTTGTTGGGGTCTCTGCCTTGGCAGGACTTTTGTTTGCTACAGCAGTATCAGCCGACGATTGGTTTCCTTATTCGGTAGAAGTGTGGGATCCCCCATTTGATATGGCAAGTCCCAGAACTGTGGTAGATTATGAACCATTAGAAAAGGCTGAACAGCAATGGGACATTTGTGTTTCCTTTCCACATATGAAAGATGCATATTGGCTTGCGGTTGACTATGGGGTAGTCGCGGAATCGGAACGATTGGGTGTCAAGATGCAACTTGTAGAAGCTGGAGGCTATACCGAGTTGAACACACAAATATCCCAGATAGAAGATTGTGTGGCAAGAGGAGCTGACGCAGTTGTCATAGGGGCAATTTCATTTGATGGCTTGAATAATCTCGTGAGTGAAATTCGTTCACAGGGAATTCCGGTCATTGATGTAATCAATGGTATTTCATCGTCTGAATTGTCAGCTAAATCGCTGGTATCATTTGGTGAGATGGGATACAAAGCTGGGGAGTATTTGGCCAAACTCCATCCAGCGGGCTCAGGTAAGGTGCAGGTTGCATGGTTCCCCGGTCCCCCAGGTGCTGGATGGGTTGAAGCTGGAAATCTCGGCTTCCAGGAAGCTGTAGCAGGTTCTGATATTGAAGTTGTTGAAACAAAATATGGCGACACCGGTAAGGAAATTCAGGCTAAGTTAGTGGAAGATACCTTGCAGGCCTATCCTGATATTTCCTACATTGCCGGCACTTCGCCGACAATTGCAGCTTCAATCGGAATATTAAGGGCCAGAAACCTGACTGATCAGATTAACTTGGTGGCATATTATTTCACCCCCGAGGTTCACCGTGGAATTGTTAGAGGGCAAGTATTGGCTGCCCCAACCGATTCTGCCGTGATTCAGGGTCGAATTGCTATTGACCAAGCTGTCAGGATTTTGGAAGGCAAGGATTATGTCAAACATGCTGGACCAGCACTTTATGTGATTGATTCCGATAATATAGATAG
>WTGT01000060.1 GCA_011523445.1 Paracoccaceae bacterium | reverse complement strand
GGTACGGCCCATGATGGATCTGAAGTTACCTTGAAGGATATTTGGCCATCCAATGAGGAAATATCTGAACTGGTCAGACAGACGGTCACCAAGGAAGCATTCACGAGCAAGTATTCGGATGTATTCAGTGGAGACGATAAATGGCAATCGGTCAAGACTGTGGATAGCCTGACTTATGGATGGCCGGAAACATCAACCTATGTCCGTAATCCTCCCTACTTTGAGGGCATTACCATGGAACCCCCGGGGGTAACGGATATCAAGGATGCACGTTGCATTGCTGTTTTGGGTGATACCGTGACAACCGATCACATCTCTCCGGCTGGGTCGTTCAAGGAAACTACACCCGCTGGACAATATTTGACTGATCGGCAGGTTCCTCCCAGAAATTTCAATTCCTATGGTTCACGGCGCGGAAACCACGAGATCATGATGCGGGGAACCTTTGCCAATATACGTATCAGGAATGAAATGCTGGATAATGTTGAAGGGGGTTATACACTTGATCCCGATGGTGGCCAGACATCGATATTCGAGGCTGCCATGAAATACCAGGATCAGGACATTCCGTTGGTTGTAATTGCTGGCAAGCAATACGGTACCGGTTCCTCTCGTGATTGGGCGGCCAAGGGAACATCTCTTCTGGGAATCAAGGCTGTTATCGCCGAAAGTTTCGAACGTATCCATCGATCCAATCTGGTCGGTATGGGCGTTATACCATTTGAGTTCATGGATGGTGTCAATCGAAAAAGCCTTGGTATCGTGGGGAATGAACGAATTAGTATTGCAGGGCTTGAAAGCGGTATTACACCACTAATGGTCAATGATTGTGAAATCACTTTCGCTGATGGGAGAAAGGAAACCATCAAAGTAAAGTGTAGAATCGATACTGAAGTGGAGGTGGATTACCTCAAGCATGGTGGTGTCCTCCATTATGTTCTGAGGGATTTGGCATCCAAATAATAGGAATGCCGACTATAAACTTGGTCATAAAATCACAATCGTTCTTGACTTACCAACCAGATTTTTTCAACTTGGTTAGTAATGTTCTCAAAAAAGTGATTTGTTTTCTACCTTGATTGGGAGTAGTTGTAAGGTTCCTCATGTTATTTGATTGTAGATGAACAATGAAAATCACCAGACTGACTACCATGAAATTCCTTGTTTTGGCTTTAATGTCCGGATTGATAAGTTCGGCAGTATTGAGTCAGGAAAGAATCTGGAAAAGTGTAATACTAGCGGAATTTTTCACCTCTCAAGGATGTAATACCTGTCCCCCGGCTGATGATTTCCTGCTTGAACTGGATACAAGAAAGGAAGTGTTACCCATTGCCTATCATGTGGATTACTGGGACTATCTTGGTTGGAAGGATACCTTTGGAGACAAGAAATTTTCCGATCGGCAAAGGGATTATGCCCGGGGCATAAGCTCTACCAGATATTATACGCCCCAGGTCATAATTGATGGTCAATACCATTTGGTCGGAAGCCATCGCAACAAGGTCAACAAAATACTCCACAACCTTGATCACCAAGCATCATCAGCACCTGAAATCAGTCTGGGTGAAGAAACTCTGAATATCAGTTGGAATAGCCCACCTGCAGAATTCGACACGGTATTTTTTGTCCTTATTGATTCCAGGACACACAATGTTCAGATCAATGCAGGTGAAAACAGGGGAAAGGTGATACCCTATGGCAATGTTGTAACCGATATAATCGAACTCCCTGTCAGGAGTTCTAACCAACTCGGAAATATCCAATGGGGTGGTTCAGTAATTGCCAATCTGGGATGTCCAAAAGACCATAATGTAGCTTTGATTTTTCAGCAAAAAAATGGGAAATACCCAGTACAGGTAACCGATACTTTTTACTCGACCTGCTGATTGAATAATTTCGTAGGGACGGTTATCCTTATCCAGATAGATAATTTTGTAAGTATCGGTCCTGCCATCAGGTCGGCAATCTGCAGTCCGGTAGAATTGGCCAGTTTATTGGCAATAACCAACTCAAAATTCAGGGAACTGCTTTGAAAATTTCAATCCTCCAGGATCTGGTCAAACTCCTTTCCAAGTATTTGGGGATTATAAACCAAAATAATTCATCACTTCCAGTATCCAAATACCATGGATAGTTTTCATCCCAAATTCCACTTGGAATTTTATTGTTACAATTCCCTACCTCGGATATATGCTTGATTTTAACAGGGTTTGAAACAAGGTAATTGGTTTGCTTTAAACATCAACTTTGCAAGCAAAAATATATTTGATAGATTTGTATCAAAAGTTATTCTTTGGTGTACCAACTAATGGAATTATGTATGATACCATTTGCAATTTGGTTTTTTTGATCCGTGCATAGTGGGAGGCAACAAAAGTTGAATCAAGCATACCCAAAGGAATATAACCAAGACATTTCTTCCCGCGTAAGACAAGATTTGAGAGCTGTTTTGGTTGGCTATATGCACGCAATATCAATTTATCCATGAAGGATATACCTGGAAAAACGGAGTAATTCAGAAAATTGGATAATAACCAATTAGTAGCAATAGAATTTCAGGAGGTTGTTAAGAAATTCGGCAGTTTCACTGCAATCCATAATGCCAATCTGAAAATTCACGACAATGAATTCTTTACCCTGCTGGGCCCCTCTGGGTGTGGCAAAACAACCTTGCTCAGGATGGTTGCCGGTTTCGAGAATGTTACCGAGGGCAACATTTTTCTTTTCGGCAAGGAGTTTATGCACCTTCCTCCCAACAAGCGGTCTGTCAATACGGTTTTTCAACAATATGCCCTGTTTCCCCACATGACAGTATTCGAAAATGTCGCCTTTGGTTTGAAGATGAGAGGGTGGGCCAAGGATGATATTCAACCAACCGTCTGGAAGATGCTGGATTTGGTGAGGTTACGACCCTTTGCCGAAAGAAAGCCCAACCAATTGTCCGGTGGCCAACAGCAACGTGCCGCCTTGGTAAGGGCCATTGCACCTCAACCCAAGGTCCTGTTGCTTGACGAACCATTATCGGCCCTAGATTTGAAACTTCGACAGGCCATGCGGCTGGAATTAAAGCAACTCCAGCAGGAAACAGGGATCACTTTTGTTTTTGTTACTCATGATCAGGAAGAGGCCTTGGCCATGTCTGACAGAATTGCCGTCATGTCCGAAGGAGTAATTCAGCAAATAGGTAAAGCACAGGAAATCTACGAAAGCCCAAAAAATGAGATTGTGGCAAATTTCATAGGTGAAACGAATATTCTGCAAGCAACCCTGCTGGAATTGAATGATGAGGAAACAAAATACCAGATTGCTGAAGATTTCATCATATCAGGTGGTGGTGAGTCTGGGTTGATCAAAAACCAGGAAGTCAAGATTCTTCTCAGACCTGAAAAAATCAGAATTAGTACCTCGGACAACCAGGTTGATTCAATTAGGGGAACAATTCAGCAATCAATGTATTTGGGCACTGATACGGAATATCAGGTTCGTGTTCCAGGTGAGAAGACCCTCAAGGTTCGTGATCAAAACGGATTTGAAAGAAGGGAATTATTACCTGCTGGAAGTGATGTGAGCCTCAGCTTCAGCAAGGATTCAATCAGGATTTTGCGATCCTAGGAATATCCATGGAACCGGTTTATCATCAAAAGAGAGCCTTTGACCCGCTGAGAATATGGCTATTGCTTCCTTCTTGGGTTGTTATTGGTGTTTTCTTGCTCATACCTGTGGGCTTGATGCTGTTGATCTCCTTCATGACAAAGGAATTTCGTGGCGGTGTAATATGGGAATTTTCACTGGCAGCCTATGATCAGTTCTTGTTTGACAGAGGTCTTTTCGGTGATGATCCACCCACAATCCAATGGACCTACATTGTCATTTTTGTGCGATCAATCGTCCAGGCCACCATTGCAACGATTTTCTGTCTGATAATTGGTTTCCCGACGGCATATTTCATTGCTACCAGGGATCCAAAAAACAGGACCTTCTGGATTTTCCTGGTAACTGTTCCCTATTGGGTCAATCTGCTCATCAGAACGGTATCCCTGAAATTCCTGATCAGGGATAATGGGCCGATCAACGAATTCTTGCTTTCATTCGGATTGTTATCCGAGCCTTTGGGATTGATCAATACCAATATTGCCGTCCAACTAGGTTTGTTTTACTCTTATCTCCCCTTCATGGTATTACCGATCTATGCTTCCGTGGAAAGATTCAACTTTACCTACTCGGAAGCTGCTGCTGATCTCTATGCAGATAAATGGAGTACCCTACGAAGGATTGTTCTCCCGAATGTGGCCCCTGGCATCGCTGCAGGTTGTATTTTAGTATTCATTCCAAGTCTGGGAGCCTTTATTGCTCCGGATCTTTTGGGAGGTGCTAAGAATTTCATGATTGGTTCCCTGATCGAAGAACAATTCAAGGGGAATGCCGGTAACTGGCCCTTTGGGGCAGCCGCTTCAATGATACTGCTGACGATGGTTTTAATTGCCTTGTTGCTTTACACCAGGCAACAAGCCAAGGGCGAAGTGAGATAAGATGCAGGTCGCAAGCTCAGTACGGAGCATACCGGGATTTTCCCTATTGGCAATACTATGCCTAGTAATCCTTTATGCCCCACTATTGGTTGTCATGGTTTACAGTTTCAACGACTCATTGTCCATAACAATATGGGGTGGTTTCAGTCTGAGATGGTATGAGCAAATCTTTTTCGGCTTGGAGGCAGAAAAGTTTCAGAAGGCTGCCTGGAACTCGATTACAATAGCCTTTATGGCTGCTGTTGTTGCAACTACAATAGCCTTTTCGGCAGCGATCGGGGTTGTCAGAACATCCCCCTTCAAGGGCAAAAACCTTAATATTTCCCTGTTGAGTCTGCCCATCATGGTGCCAGAAATCGTAACTGCAGTTGCGACCTTGATTTTCTTCAGCATGATCAGTTTCAAACTCGGTTATACCTCAATTCTGGTTGCTCATATTGTCTTCTGCATTCCTTTCGCCTACCTGCCGATTTCGGCTAGGATGCAAAGTATTGAAAAGGTTTACGAAGAGGCGGCCATGGATCTCTATGCCAACCGCAAGCAGATATTTCGCAGTATATTGCTGCCCTTGATGATACCGGGGATCATTTCAGGATTTCTTTTGGCCTTTATCATTTCGCTGGATGATTTCATTATCACCAGTTTTGTAAAGGGAGCTGGTGTTGAAACATTGCCTACGGCAATTTTCGGTTCCATCAAGCAGGGAATAAAGCCCGACATAATGGCCTTGTCTACCTTGCTGCTTTTGGTATCAACCATTTTAGTAACGATATCCTATTTTCTTAGTCGGGCAGATTTGAAGAACAAGCTAAACTAAGTCGGTAATGAAGTACACCTAAATTTGTTTGGTCGCAAATCGGGGATTAGCAAGGCAATTAAAATACCCCATTTCATATGGATTAACCCTCTCATGAAGGCTTTTCCGATTCAGTTTTATTTTGTATTGGTTATTTGGGCAGGAATTCTCTAATTTCTGTTTTGAACTGATAAAACAGTAAATTGTATTCAACTTTAAAATAGTGGAAGGAAAAATGTTAAAGAAGATTTTAGTAGTTTCGGCTATTGTTTTAACCCTTGGGGCATCCTCCAGTTTTGCTCAGGGAAAACTATCGATTTATCACTGGTTCGAGTATATCCCCCAGGAATTGCTGAACAAGTTTTCGGATGAGACCGGAATTGAGGTAACCATGGATACCTATGATTCCAACGAAACCCTTTTGGCAAACCTCAAGGCAGGGAAACTCGGCTCATTCGATGTCGCAGTTCCCGGCGATTACATGGTTTCAATCATGAATTCGGAAGGATTGCTTGATGAAATCCAGCCCGGTGAATTGAGTAATATGGGAAATATTCAACAACAATGGATGGATGTCTCCTTTGATCCCGGAAGAAAATACTCCATTCCCTATCAATGGGGATCAACGAGTTTCTCCGTCAGCAGGGATGTTTTTGGGGGAGATATTAGAACGATGGGCATCATTTTTGATCCACCTGATGAATTGAAAGGCAAGATCAATGTGCTGGATTCCCAAGGTGAGGTTATTGCCATGGCTTCACTGTATCTGGGTATTCCCCAATGTACGAGTGACAGGGATCAATTGCAAGCTCTTGATGAATTGCTGCAGGGTGCCAAAGAGAATTGGGCATCCTTCAATTCTGATGGAGCCAAGGATGTATTGGTATCGGGTGATGCTGCTGTCGGGATGATCTGGAATGGTTTTGGGGCCAAGGCCCGGGCCGAGGGAGCCAATATCGAATATTCCTATCCGCGTGAGGGATTGGTTGTCTGGATGGATAATGTTGTTCTTCTGAAGGATGCCCCAAACAGGGAAAATGCCCTGAAGTTCATGGATTTCCTTCTGGAGCCGGAAAACATTGCTGCGGTTACCAATTATGCCAGGTACAGTGCGGGTGTTGAAGGGGTAGATGAGTTTCTGGATGCTGATTTGAAATCACAACCTGAATCTGTTCCTCCTGCCGATGCTCCTGCCGGATCATTTGTTGAACCCTGTGACGAAGAAGTGCAGGTCGTTTACAACCAGATCTGGACCAGGGTCAAGCAGTAAACTAAATTTTTGCCAGGTCATTTTATGGCCTGGCAATATCAGGACAAAAAATGAGTAGAGACCCTTATTATGATATTTTGTTCGAACCAATCAAGATTGGATCGGTAACCGCTAAAAACAGGTTTTTTCAGGTACCGCATTGTACAGGCCTGGGTTATCGGGATCCCTCGGCCAATGCATGGCTAAGGGGTATCAAGGCCCAAGGTGGATGGGGAACGGTTTGTACAGAGCAGGTTGAAATCCACCACACTTCAGACATCACGCCATTCATTGAATTACGCATCTGGGATGATCGTGATGTACCAATGTTGGCTCAAATGGCCGAAAAAATTCACGAGCATGATGCCCTTGCAGGAATAGAACTTGCCTATAATGGTCTGAATGGACCAAATCTCTATGGCAGGGAGGTACCCATGGCACCAACTGGCATGCCGGTAGAATCCTTTACCTATGATCCGGTTTCTGCCAAGACCATGGACAAGCAGGACATCAGAAATCTGAGAAAATGGCATCGGGATGCTGCCATTCGAGGCAAGAATGCCGGGTACGACCTGGTATATGTGTATGCAGGTCATGGTTTGGGATTTTTTCATCACTTCCTAAGCAAACGGTACAACCGAAGGAGTGATGAATATGGTGGCAATCTGGAGAACAGGGTCAGGATTCTGAAAGAGATTATCACCGATACCAAGGAAGCTGTTGGTGATGAATGTGCCGTACCTTGCAGGATTACAATCAATGAACTCATGGGAAAGGCCGGATTGGAGACAGAAGAGGCCATGGATATTGTTTCCTCTTTGGCCGAATTACCTGACCTTTGGGATTTTTGCCTTGCCGGGTGGGAAAATGACAGCCAGACTTCCCGTTTCAGTCAGGAGGGCTTTCAGGATGAGTACCGAAAGGGATTCAAGGCATTGACAACCAAACCTGTTGTTGGTGTTGGAAGATACACTTCGCCCGACAAAATGGTTTCACTGATCAAATCCGGAGAAATTGATTTGATCGGATGTGCCAGACCTTCCATAGCCGATCCCTTTTTGCCAAGGAAAATAGAAGAAGGTCGTGTTGAGGATATTCGGGAATGCATCGGTTGCAATATTTGTGTGTCGGGAGATTTTACCATGTCCCCGATCAGATGTACCCAAAATCCCAGTATGGGAGAGGAATGGCGAAAAGGTTGGCATCCAGAATATATAAAGAAGAAAGTATCCAGTAAGCCCGTCCTGATAGTCGGTGGTGGACCAGCCGGACTTGAAGCTGCCCAGATGCTTGGCAAGAGGGGATATGATGTAACTCTTGCCGAAAAGGAACTCAATCTCGGAGGCAGGGTCTTCAAGGAATCAAAACTTCCGGGATTGGCAGCCTGGGGCAGGGTGGTTGATTACAGGTTGGGCCAATTCAACAAGTTGCCCAATGTTGAAACCTATCTGGATTCCGACCTTACACCAGATCATCTGCTTGAATTCGGTATCCCCCTGATTGGAATTTGCACTGGTTCTACCTGGCACAATAACGGTCTTGGATTCAACCTGAAGGAACCTTTAGATATTGATCCGAGTACTTCTGTCTATACTCCTGATGATATAATGGCCGGAAACCTGCCGAATGGCAATCATGTTCTGATCTGGGATGATGATCATTACTATATGGGTAATGTTCTTGCTGAACTGTTGATTCAAAGAGGATATGAAGTCAGTTATACGACCCCGGCCCCGGAAGTTGCAACCTGGACCCAGAATACGATGGAACAGCATCGCATCCAAAAACAAATCATGGAATTGGGTGTCACAATTCATTCCAGCCTCATTTTGGCAAGCATTGAAGAAGGAACAGCCAAATTCAATTGTTCCTATACTGGCAGGGAACAAAACTACGAGATGGATTCCATTCTGCTGGTAACATCCAGATATCCCAATGAATCAATATTTAGGGGAATAATGGAAAGAGAAGGTGAATGGAAAGACAATGGATTGGAAATGGTAAAATCCTTCGGGGATTGTGAAGCCCCGGCAACAATCGCCCACGCAGTCTACGCCGGTCGCAGATTTGCCGAGGAGTTGGAAGCAAATCCTTCTGAGGAGGAAATCGTACCTTTCAGGAGAGAAATTGTTGAACTTCGGTGTGTAACCAATTAATTTGAGAGTACCATTATTTTTAGGCAAATCCATTAATCCTACAAATTGGAACTTGGAAATTTTCAAACAACCTGTTCATGCCCAAAAATGCCAAAAGCGTTTATAAAACCAGCCTTCTTCACACACATCTTCCTTTGATCTGGACACGGCCTGCCGGTCATGGCTTTCGACATCCACCGTCTTGGCCTGTTGCGTCAAATGCTCCTCAAACACCGGCGTGCACCTGCTCCAGTCACAAGGCAATGATCTTTCTGCAGGGAACAGACGGGAGAGCTGTGTTCGGGTGCTGGAAACGGACGGTTTTTTTATGGAAAGCTCCCGTGATACTGATGGTATTTTGTGGAAAAAATGGTTCCACTCATCCAATTTTGGTTAATCGGGTGTAATATTGTTGTCTGAATTATTGGTGATTTATAAAAAATCGGATATTTTCTGGGTAGGCACTAATTAATTTGTGTCATGTTGATCTGAATCGACTTGCCACTGCAGGGAAAGTTTCTGAGCTTCAGCTACTTGTTCTGGTGACAATTGGGCATGAAGGCTGTGCCAGAGTGGTCTGGCATCCTCAACCCCTTGGGCAACGGTAAGATTTAGCCAGGCAAGGGCTTGGACATGATCCTCGGGAACCCCGTATGCACCATAGTAGTACATGACTCCAAGGGTATACTGAGCTTCAACATATCCTTGATCTGCAGACAGTTTCCACAACTTCAGAGCCTCACTAAAATCCTGTGGAACACCAGCACCACGACGAAACATCTGACCAAGTAAGTGTTGGGCACCTGCATCCCCATTCTCGGCGAGGACTTGGAATTCATGCAACGCTGATTGATAGTCTCCCTCCAAATATGATTCAACACCTCTATCGAAATCCTGAGCAGCTACTGTTTCCCCAATCAACATTCCAATGACGATCGTTGCCACTTTCACAGGGTGAGCTAAACCAAAATGCAAATTGCCGTAATTCATAGTGAAGCGTTTAGTTGCAGTGAAAATAACTTTTCATAGATTCTGATCATAAGAAAATGAAGGGTAAAAATAAACACAATTCAGCGAACAAATCTCTAAGAACTTGAATCATAAGTCAAAAAAATGACAATTCATGTCGTTTTTTCTCAAATCTAGACCATTATTTGTACCTAAGATAGATTATTCTGTTCCGCATATTTGAGAATATTAGAAGTAAATAGACTAATGGAACAAACTTCAAGATTGATCAAAACATTGAAGCCAATGACGATTTCCTAGCTGCAAAGGTTCCAATACCAAAATCTATATGCTGTGAATTCGTTCTGTTATTTCCAACTCTATTTGGGTAATTCAAGTTTCAGGACTGTTGCAATGTGAAACCTATAAAGAAATTTGTTGGTTTCAACATGCTATTTTCTTCAAACTAAGTAATCAGGATAGCATGGTTAAAGGGAACTCACTCACTAGGAAAAGAGGATATAGTCTAATTCGCCGAAAAGGTATCTTAGCCTATTCATCTCCTGGTACACCAAAACTTGGTGCTCCTTCGGGATATTTTGCCCGTAGCAAATAATCCAGCATTTGTGGTTCATAGGCCGTCCAAAGTTCCCTCAGTTCCTTGACTGGATCAACATCATTCCAATCAACCCTTAAATCCACAAGTGGCCAAGGCTCCTTATCCACAACCAGTAGTGAGGCTGAATGGGTGGGTCCCATTTCACCACCACCTTCATACAACCCGCTTTCAAGCGACATCAATAATCTTTCCGGTAGAGTGGCTGATGAATTATCCTCGAAGGTCTTAATCATCACTCCGGGGAGTTTGGTTGATTTCAACAAGTTACCTGCTGCAACACAGTTTTTTCCTCGTGCCACACTATTTGTACCCAAAGTGAATTTACCACTGTAATGGGCCGAATTCCCCTTGGTATCAATCGCAATCACCTGACGATATTCATTGAATTCCATATTCTCCATGACGGAACTCAACCCTTCGGGAGCATAAGCTCCTGTTTCAATCCTATCCAGAACCATATTCCCTATCGAAGGAAGGGTAATGTTTTGGGAAGAAACGGCTCCGACTCCGGCTCTTGCCCATGGACACCTGCTGCCAACGGCAATTGACGAGGTAGTGATTGCTATACCCAACTGGTTCGTTTTTGAACAATAACCTGCTATCGAGAATGTCATTTTATTCCTCCGGTATTACAGCGGTTACTTCAATTTCGACCAGCCATTCGGGTCTGGCTAGACTGGAAACCACCAGTCCCGTAGAACAGGGAAATACTCCCTTCAACCATGTTCCCATCTCCTGATATACTTCTTCCCTGTACCTGATATCGGTGAGATAGACCACGATTCGGCAGACATGATCAAGATCACTGCCAGCTTCTTCAAGGAGCATTTTAATATTTTCCATGGTCTTGCGGGTTTGGAGGATTGGGTTAGAAGGGTGCAAGGATTCCCTCGTTTCCAGATCCTGTGATACCTGTCCACGCAAAAAGACCATTGTCCCCTTGGCTACTACACCCTGGCTGAGATCATTGTTCAAATTTTGTTCGGGATAGGTTTCCTTTGTATTGAATGTTCTGATTCGATGATGTATCACACTTTCTCCTTCCATATAATCAGGATCCTTACCCATGTTTATAGATGTAGGGGATCCATAAGCCCTGTTTGAATAGATCAGGGGAAGTTCGTCCTTCTGGAACCCAGTATTTTGCACCCCACCTATGAAAATATGGTGTGATCCAACTCGTGTATTTTCAAGCATGTGACATTCGAAAGATACCAATGAGTTCAGGACCAGGGGAACACCCGTTTCACCAATTATCCATTCAGTACAGTTAAACTTGTCATTTCCTTCGGCCTGTATTCGTCCGGCAAAGGTATCTGCTATAAAGGATTGCTTCTGGGACAGTATACTGACCCCGAAAACCTTGTTTTCCAAAATGGCCTTGCAGGCAGGACTTAGATGATGGACACAAACCAGTAGGGTCGGCTTGTCACCATCTGCGGAAACCGGTGTCATTGCTGAGACAGTAACACCTGCCTTGCCTGCACTGCCATCAGTGGTGACAATGTTGACGGCAGATGCAGTATAACGCATCCCCTCAAGAAACTTTTCTCGATCCCTGTTGTCTGTTGATACCAATGAAATACCTTGTTCAATTCAATTTAGGTAAATAACGATTTCACTCAACTTCATCACTCAGGTCAGGTTCACAATCCAGCCATTTACGCAATTTGGAATCTTGAACAACCTGATCGGAAAGTTCGGCGGCATTCTTGACCAAATCGAGTGGACCATCCCATCCAAAATTTCTGTAAACTGCACCCAGATGGGCAAACGGGGGTGATTGGGCAAACAGTTGAAAGGTCAGACGATGTCCTGCGTAATCGGAATTGAGGAGATCCCTGGCAAAAGCCAGCAGCTTTCTGCGATCCTCAGCACACCAGCTTTCGTTAATGGTATAGAATTTGTCCATCCATGGTCCGGACTCCTCGTCTTGGAAACAGGCATGATCAGGGGTGATGCAAATCTGGCCTCCACAAAGTTCCCTGGCGATATGCATTATCTGGTGATAATTTGAACAGGCATGAACCCGTCCAGTGTAAAGCAGGGACTGGTTGGGCATGAGCAGTCCACCTGGACTTGGTTCGGCCAGGGCAATGGCAGCTGTCAGGTGGGCGTTTATTCCTTCACGGTAAACAGCCATATGAGCCAGTTTTTCCTGGACAGCAGGTTGCTTGTCCAATCCTGTCTGTCGGGCATTGAAGAGGGCTGCACCGATCATGAGATCAGTAAAGGCAAGATTTCTCTGGACAAAAGCAAAGGCGGAATATCTGTGCAGGGTTGCCCGGATAAACATGGCCGCCTTAGTATGCCTGTAAAACAGGACATTTTCCCAAGGTACAAGAACATTGTCAAAAATCACAAGGCTGTCTACCTCATCAAACTTGTTGCCAAGCGGATAGTCTTCGGCAAGGGATTCACCCGCAAAGCCGGTTCGGCAGATCATTTTAATCCCCGGGGAGGATAAATCGCAGATAAATCCAACCGCATAATCCGAATAGGCTTCATTTCCCCAATTGGCAATGGTAGGCTTGGTAAAGGCCTGATTGGCATAAGCCGCAGCCGTTTCAAACTTGGCTCCCCGAACTATCAGCCCGGCATCAGTTTCCTTGACCACATGGAGCAACATGTCCGGGTCCTGGTCCTTGGGATGCTTGGAGCGATCACCCTTGGGATCGGTATTGGCCGAAACATGAAAGGGATCGTTGCAAGTGACTAGGTCAATATGTCGCTTGATGTTTTCCGAAAATTGAGGATCAACCTGGTTAAGTATATCCTGACCATCAAAGAGGGACCACATTTCTCCTACAGTTTCATCACCGACCCGGGTGACGACACCTCCTATTTCGGCAAAAATGGTGTTGGTGATTTTTCTTTTCTGCCACCAGTCATTCTGGGTCTTCGGCGGTTTCAGGGAAGTTGCATATTTCTCACCATTTTCCTCGTAGGTGAGCAGGGATTCGAAGGGGGATTCACTTTGCATGTCGTAAATTCTGGCCCGAATATCCACGATAGGCTTGAACATTGGATGCGTTGGAACATCCTTTACCTTTTCCCCGTTAATATGTACTTCTCTTCCATCCCGTATGGATTCGATATATTCCTCTCCGGTTCTAATCATGCTTTCCTTCCCAATTTTGAAAGTATCTGAAACTTGTCACAAAAACAGAATTATATTCTCTATCAGAATACATATTTTTTTATAACCCTAATTTGTTCATGGCATTTTTGTTAGAGAAAAATAATTGATTTGTGGATAACACCCGATTTTTTTGATGCTTTAATTTATGATTTCACCTTTACAGAAATTCTCCCCTCTCACCATCGGGATTGTTTCAATAATTCTGGCCATCTTTTTCCTTTCGTCCATGGATGCCACTGTAAAGTATCTTTCAAGCGACTATGAAATACTCAATCTGGTCTGGATTCGTTACCTCGGCCAATGTCTCTTGGTAGTCATAATCATCCTTCCCAGCCTAAAATCTACCTTGGCAACAAATCAATTGGGCCTGCAATTACTGAGGTCCCTGTTCTTGTTTCTGGGAACAATATTTTTCTTCATGGGTTTTTCATCAATCGAATTGGGTGCGGCAACAGCAATTCTTCAGATCAATCCCCTATTTGTAGTACTTGCGGCCTATTATTTTCTGGGTGAGAGTCTGGGATGGCGAAAAATACTTGGCGTTTGCGTTGGATTGTTGGGTGCCCTCATCATCATACGCCCCGGAACAGAGGTGTTCACGCCATATGCCCTTTATCCGATTGGAGGAGCCTTGGGGTTTGCCGGCTATTTTATTGCCACAAAGTACCTCAGCAAATCAGAAACCATTTGGAGCAGTTTGTTTTATACGACAATCATAGGGGCTGTCGTATCATCGTTGATTGTGCCTTTCTACTGGACCACGCCTAGTTTGGGTGATTTGAAATTCATAGGCATGATTGCCATTCTCGGTACCATTGGCCAATTGTTGATAATTTATTCCCTTTTCAAAGTACATGCCTCGGTTCTTTCTCCCTTTACCTATGCTTCAATAATCTTTGCCACGATATTCGGAATGTTGTTTTTTGATGAGTTTCCAGACATTTGGACTTATATTGGGGCATTGATCATTATATTCGCAGGTTTGTATATATGGTGGTACGAGTTCAAGAAGCAGCACGGCTAACCATTATTCAAGGTAACATATAAATGTCCGTATTTTATGATTATCTGGTTTATCTGTCCCTGAGGTCCATGCTCCTTGGGATGAGGCTGATCCCTTACGAGAAAAGGGTGATTATAAGTGGCAAGACAATGGAAAAGGTGATCGCGCCCTTGACCGACATGAATCAACGGGTTCACAACAATCTCAAATTGATTTTTCCTGATATGAATAGTGATGCAAGGGAAAATATTACCAAGGGAGTCATCAACAATTTCGGCAGGCTGTTTTGTGAAAACTATAGCGGTAAGGAGTTTACGAATAGGGCCAATATGTATTCGATCCGGGGGTCTGGATTTGAGGAGTTGAGGCAGGCACAAAAGGAAAAGAAACCAGTATTTCTGGTCAGTGGTCATTTCGGTAATTTTGAAGCAGTCAGGGCCTACCTTACCATGAAGGGATATGTTGTTTCGGGGGTCTACCAACCCATGAGCAATACCTTTTTCAACGAGCATTATGTAAAGAACATCAAAAAGAAGGGTGCTCCGCTCTTTTCAACGAAAAAGAAGGGAACCCTCAAGATGATCAGACATCTCAAGAAGGGGGGTATAGTATCACTGCTGAATGATCAGTATGCCAGCCAAGGTGAGGACGTGGAATTTCTGGGAGTACCTACGAAAACCAGAATCGGGGTAGGGCAATTGGCAATCAAGTACAATGCCTTGGTGATACCCTGCTATGGTATCAGAAAGGAGGATGGCCTGAATTTTGAAATTGTCTTGGAATCATCCATACCGTTGACAGATCCGACTACTGTAACTCAGGAATTGAATCACAGTCTGGAATCAATGGTACTGAATTATCCTGAACAATGGTATTGGATCCACCGCCGTTGGAAAAACCTCTCAGGAGGGTGAAATTTCCAAGGCAATGGAGGTTGCTTCACCACCACCTATGCAAATTGCTGCAATTCCCCGCTTGGCATTTCTGCTGTGCATTCCATGAACAAGTGAAGTTACAATTCGAGCACCGGAACATCCAATGGGATGTCCAAGCGAACAGGCACCACCATTCACATTGATCTTTTGATGGGGTATTCCCAATACCTTCATGAAGACAAGGGCCACGACCGCAAAGGCTTCATTGACCTCCCAAAGATCAACATCCTCCTTCTTCCAGGAGAGCTTGTCCAAAAGTTTCTGTACTGTGTAAATTGGGGAAGTCGGAAAATTCCCCGGCTCCTGTGCGAAGGTGTCATGTCCGACAATACGGGCCAGAACAGGACTTTCCGATTTTCTGATTACGGATTCTTTACCCAAAACGACCGAGGCAGCACCATCAGATATTTTTGAAGAGTTGGCAGGTGTGACCGAGCCCATTGTCTTAAACGCGGGTTTGAGCTTCCCCATTTTTTCCAAATTCGGTTCGACAGGTTCCTCATCCAACTCGATGGCTTCATCGTTTGAAGATAATACAGGAACAATTTCCTTTCGCGCCTGACCAGATAACTGGGCCTTCAATGATCGACAATAAGATTCATGGGCATACCTATCCTGATCTTCCCTGGTAATTCCGTATTGGGTTGCACAATCATCGGCAAATTCACCCATATGGGCATGATCACCGTAGGCATCCGTCAATCCGTCGGTTAACATGTGGTCCAACATTCTGGTGTGACCCAACCGTTTACCGATACGGGCATCCGGACTATAGAATGGGGCTCTCGACATGCTTTCCATGCCACCTGCAACTATGATCTCTGCCTGATCTAGATTCAACTGGTCAACCCCAGTCATGATGGCCTTCATCCCGGAACCGCACATCTTGTTGATCGTTGTGGCAGGTGTTTGCTTGGGTATCCCTCCGATCATTCCGGCCTGTCGGGCCGGTGCCTGACCCAACCCTGCGGGAAGAACACATCCCATGTATACTTCATCCACCCGCTTTGGATCAATCTTGGCATGTTTGAGGGAGCCTTTAATGGAATGTCCACCAAGTTGAGGGGCTGTAAGATGACTGAGTGCGCCTTGGAACTTGCCGATCGGGGTTCTTTTGGCACCAGCTATTACAATATTTTCCATTGTTGACTGTTCCTGACGGAATCAAATATCTGGGAATAAGGTTGAGAGGTAATCGCTTGTAATCAACAATTTATTTTGTCGGTCCCAAAACCATGAATATCTGTCGGCCTTCATACTTGGGAGTAGCTACCAGCTTACCCATTTCACCGACATCCTCCTTGACTCTATCCAACAAATCCTTGCCGAGTGACTGGTGAGCCATTTCACGACCTCTGAACCGCAGTGTTACCTTGACCTGGTCGCCGTTCTCCAAGAACCTGAGAACATTACGCAGTTTTACATTGTAGTCATGGATCCCGGTGTTTGGCCGGAATTTCACTTCCTTTACCTCGATGATCTTCTGTTTCTTTCGGGCAAGGGATTCCTTCTTTTGCTGGGTATATTTGTATTTGCCATAATCCATGATCTTGCACACGGGAGGATCGGATGTGGCCGAAATTTCCACCAAGTCAAGACCGACACGGCTAGCCATGTCAAGACCTTCACTGGGAGATAATATTCCGAGGTTTTCGCCGTTTGCCCCAATCAGGCGAATTTTTGGTGCATCAATTTCTTCATTTGCACGGGGCCCAACTTTTCTTTCAGAATTGGGTTGGAATGGTTTTCTTGCTATGGGTTATTTCCTTATTTTATACCGATGTGGAAATTTGATTTTAACCATGTAGTTTCATTTTTCAACATTAAGGTCAATCAATATTCATGCCATAGTGATATTTTTCAAACAATTTGTGGTCAGTTTTGAAAATCGGGAGGCTTGACCAGTTCGGTAAATTCCACAACAGCCTCATCAACTGTCATATTTCGTACCCGTTTTTCACCCAGGGTTCTTACCGATACCGTGTTTTCTTCAACTTCCCTGGCACCAACGGCGAAAATATGGGGAACTTTTGCCAGCGAGTGTTCCCGAACCTTGTAACCGATTTTTTCATTACGCGTATCGGTCTTGGCCCTGACTCCAGCTACATTGAGTTTTCCTACCACTTCTTGAGCAAAATCATCGGCATCGGAAACAATGGTTGCAACAACAACCTGGGTGGGTGCCAGCCACAGTGGAAGTTTTCCGGCATAATTTTCAATCAGGATACCCAAAAACCTTTCAAAACTTCCGAGTATGGCCCGGTGAAGAATAACAGGACGATGCTTGTTACCATCCCTGCCTATAAAGCTTGCATCCAGCCTTTCAGGCAACACAAAATCCACCTGTAGTGTTCCACATTGCCATTCACGTCCTAGTGAATCGGTTAAAATAAACTCCAACTTGGGTCCGTAAAATGCTCCTTCTCCCGGGTTCAGTCCGAATTTACTTCCTGTGGCTATAGTGGCACTTTTTAAGGCTTCTTCTGCCTTGTCCCAAGTTTCATCTGTTCCTGCTCTGACCTCGGGCCTGTCTGAAAATAGGATTTTGAATGCTTTAAACCCAAAATCCTTGTAGATTTTTGATAACATTTCGATGAAGTTTTTGGTTTCCGACTGGATTTGAGTTTCTTCACAAAAAATGTGGGCATCATCCTGTACGAATCCACGAACTCTCATCAAACCATGCAGGGCTCCCGATGGTTCGAATCTTGTGCATGAACCAAATTCCGAAATCCGAAGTGGTAGATCGCGATAACTCTTCAAACCCTTGTTGTATAACTGGACATGTCCAGGACAGTTCATGGGTTTCAAGGCACTTATTCTTTTTGTCGGATCTGTTTCCTTATCGATATCAACCAGGAACATATGATCATGAAACTTTTCCCAGTGACCCGATTTTTCCCACAGTGCTCGATCCAGTACTGCAGGCGTGTTGACTTCCTGATAGCCGAATTCAGTCTGCCTTCGTGACATGTAGGACTTCATTTCCTTGCAAATGGTCCATCCGTCCGGATGCCAAAAAACCATTCCAGGTGCTTCATCCTGAAAATGGAACAATTTCATTTCGCTGCCCAATTTGCGGTGGTCTCTTTTCTTTGCCTCTTCAAGGAATGTCAGATAATCCTTCAGGTCCTTACGATTCCTGAAGGCAATTCCGTATATCCGTTGCAGCATCTTGTTTCTGCTGTCGCCCCGCCAATAGGCTCCGGCAATACTGGTTAACTTGAAGGCATCAGCCGGAAGTTGGCCCGTATGGGCAAGGTGAGGACCACGACACAGATCCTGCCAGTCACCATGCCAATACATCTTGATTTCCTGATCTTCGGGAATGGCTTCCACGAGTTCGACCTTGTACGGTTCATTGTTCTCACGATAATGTTCCAAGGCCCGTTCACGATCCCAGACATCAAAGGAAACCTTGTCCCTCAGATTGATGATCTCCTTCATTTTCTTTTCGATGATCTGCAAATCACCAGGTGTAAATGGAGTGTCCCTGTCAAAATCGTAATACCATCCCTTTTCAATGACCGGTCCAATGGTGACCTTGGTTTCCGGCCATAATTCCTGTACTGCACGGGCCATCACATGAGCAAAGTCGTGGCGAATGAGTTCAAGGGAATAGGGATTATCCCCCATTTGATTGATCTTGATAGTGGCATCCGAACATATGGGCCATTGAAGGTCCCAATGGGTTTCATTCACAAGTGCTGATACGGCCTTCTTCTCCAGCGATGTAGAGATAGATCGCGCAATTTCAGCTGGTGTAATACCCATGTGGTATTGTCTGGAAACGTTGTCGGGGAAGGTAATTGAAATATTTTCAGTCATTGACTTATCCTCATCTATTCGGCACCCACGATGCACCCGGTTGTGGGAAAATTTGATCAATAGACTATAAGGTATTGTAAGGAGTTTTAAAGGCAGGAAATAAGATTATTCTTTACCTGTTATGAATAAGTCACTATCAAGGCAGTAATTTGCAATGGAATAGAGGTGGAATGACAAACTACATTACATTATCAGAAACTTCAAAATCCTATCTGGCCTATGACAAACTGGAAGGTACCGAACCTGGAATCGTATTCCTTCCCGGCTTGAAATCCGATATGGAAGGCACCAAGGCTATGGCCCTCAAGGCTTATTGTGAAGAGAAGGGCAGGTCATTTCTGAGGTTTGACTATTTCGGGCATGGTAAATCCTCGGGAAAATTTGAAGAGACCACGATCAAGGACTGGTATTCCAGTTTGGATATCATGTTCAAGGAGTTGGGTTTGGGGCCACAAATCCTCATGGGATCTTCCCTAGGAGGATGGATTGGCTTGCATTATGCTTATGAAC